>JAQVZR010000066.1 GCA_028708105.1 Desulfoplanes sp.
AAAACCACTACCTATAATTAAAACAACCAGACTAAGCTTCTTCCAAAACAACTTTTGCCCTCCCATGAAAAACTTCGAAAGAAATAATCCTTTTATCAGTTACATCCACCTCGTCAGGGGTGCATTCGCAATAATAGGCGTGGCCTGTTTCCAGGAGCTGGTCGATGTACGTATTATAGATGTCTGTTCGTTCACTTTGAAAGTAGGGGCCCTCGTCCCAGTCCATGCCCAGCCAGGTCATGCCGTCCAGGATAGCGTCGGTCATTTCCTTGGTGGATCGGGCCCGGTCCGTGTCTTCGATGCGCAGCACAAAGGTGCCTTTTTGTTGCCGGGCAAGCAGCCAGTTGAACAGGGCCGTACGGGCTCCGCCGATGTGCAGGAAACCGGTGGGACTGGGAGGAAAGCGGGTGACTAAATGGGACATGTTGATATCTCCTCAGAAATATAGAATAAAATTAAGATGAAGAACATAGAAGGAAGAAGTGGGCAGTTGTCAGCGCGCAGTGGGCAGGAACGGCCGATGGCACACCTTTGGGGGTATTCCCTGCTTTTGTGGGGATAACCTTTCTGGCAATGGTAACAGGTGGTTATGAATCTGTATATACCTGTCTATAGATAGAATGAAACCTGCGTTCCAGCCCCAGGGCAAGGGAACGCAGGTCGTATGCCGGCAGAGGTGCATGTGTTGTTATTCTGTTGCTATTCTGCAGATTCGACGGCCTTGATTTCGGGAATCTCTTTGAGCAGAAATTTTTCAATGCCCTGTTTAAGTGTCATCTGGGACATGGGGCAGCCCTTACACGCTCCCTGCAAACGGACTTTAACCACGTTGTCTGCGGTGAGTTCCACAAATTCCACATCGCCGCCGTCGGTCTGCAGAGCGGGACGGATTTTGTCCAGAATCGCGAGTATTTTGTCTTTTAGTTCCATAAGAGTTCTCCTTTGAATGATCGGGGTTGCATAGTGAGGGGGAACCGGGTTGTCAATCAACCTTACATTCCCAGACCTGCCAGGACTTTTGCAGGATTTCGACGTTCAGGCACCACTTCATGGGGAATGGTTTCTTGGTTCCAGTCCTCGGATACATACAGGCCGCAAAAGCAGGTACCGTATTCTTTGACATCCGCTTCCCGGTACACGCAGGGGCATACAATATCTCTGTCCTGCTCATAATCACCGCTTGCCAGGCGGCAGGGACAGGCCATATGGCCATAGCGTTTTTTGTTCACCAGCAGACTTTCCAGCAGGGCGAGAACCATCTTTTTGTCTTTGTTGAAAAAATAGCCCTTGGATTCCTGAAATTTTTTGAGCTGTTCATAGAGTTGTTCAGCGTTCATGATTCCAGGGCCTTTTTTATCTCGTCTTTTTTATACCCCACGATGACCGTATTTCCGATGCACAAGGTGGGAAAAGAGAGGCTGGGATTGAGCTTCTTAATTTCTTCGATCACCCGTGTTCGTTCATCACCTTCCAACTTGTCCACATAACAGCAATCGTACTCGGCGTTGCTTTCATCCAAAAATTCTTTGGTATTTTTACAGTGGATACAGGTGGAAAGGGCATAGAGCTTGACGTTCTTATTCATATAAACATCCTTGTTTAACCGTTTAGTCAATTAACTCAGCAATTCCAGGCTAAACCAAACCACGTTTGAGGGATTGAGTTTTTTTCACCGCGAAGAACGCTAAGGAACACGAAGAAAAGCAACAAAATAAAGCTCAGTCTATCCCAGATTCTTCACCCTTCGCGTTCCTTCGTGCCCTTCGCGGTGAAAAAAGAATTGAACAGTGATAATCTGTTCGAAAACTATGGGTCTGAAACTGGGTTTGGTTTAAATCGATTTTGTCACTTCAAAAAAGGTAAAAGTGGTTTTAACCTATTTTGATTCTAAAATTATTGACTATGACATGCTTTTTCGTTTTGTATTTGCTTTTCAATCCATTTTGAAAAATGATCCAAGCCTTCTTCAAATGTTGTTTTCGGAGACCAATGTAATATTAATTTTGCTTTTTCAATACTCAAAATACTTACAGGGACATCAAATGATCGGCCTTTAACATAATGTCTTATTGTAGATTGTTGAGTGATTTTTTCTATGGCATTTAATACTTCATTCAGGCTTATTCCAATGCCAGATCCTATGTTAAAAACACGTTCTGGACCTGAATATTTTGATACGGCTATTAACGCAGATATAACATCTTTGATGTAAATATAATCTCGAACAACAGAGCCATCTCCCCATATTTCTATTGTTTCGCCTCGAAGTGCTTTTGAGAGAAAAACAGCTACCGCCCCCTGAGTTGCATGCGTTCGCTGCCTTTCTCCAAAAGGATTTGATATGCGGAGAATGCTGTATTCCAAACCGTGTAAAGTATGAAATAATCCGAGATATTTTTCTATGGCTAGTTTGGTAATACCATATGAGCATGTCGGGTTATTGGGATGCTCTTCCGTAATGGGTATCCGAACCGGAACGCCATAGACTGTACCTCCCGATGATGTGAAAATAACCTTTTTTACCCCGGCCTTTACTGCTTGATTGAGTAATTTGATTGTGCCTGATACATTGCTTTCAACATCAAATATAGGATCTGCGTTTGAAGACTTCGGCTGGGTCGTCGAAACGAGATGAAAACAAATGTCACATCCCTGTAATGCTTCCGTAATGTCAGCCTCACTCATAAGGTCGCCTTCGAACATTTCAAAATTTTTGTTATGTATCTGTATGCAGTTGGTATTAGTTAGGGAGACGCCATGAGAACGTCCGAAACAGCGGACATGGTTGCCTTCTTCAAGGAGCGCATCAACAAGATGTGAGCCAATGAATCCTCGGCCTCCAAGTACAAGACATCGTAACGGGTTACTCATGTTCTTTGTTCTCCATAAGCTGCTCAATGTCGATTCTTTGGGCGAAAGTCTTATCGTATAACCTGAATCCGTGAATACGATTGAGCATACCAATCTCTCGTCATGAGACGTTTAAGTGCTTTTTGGAGAGCTCAATTTATTTTTATCAGTAAGGTTGAGTTCATAAAGGCGAATATATTTGTTGAAAGCATAGAAAAATGAGTTGATTGCGAGAATGAACCCTGCTTTTCCGTCTAGAAATCCTTTTTTCAAAAAATATATTTTTATAAATCTGCCTATTCCATGACTGAATGCTTTAATAACTCCAGAAGATTGTCCTTTTTCAAACAGATCTTGCGCACCGATTTGAGTATATGAATTAATTTTTGCAATGTGTTCCCCAATATCTTTGTAAGGATAATGGATAATATTTCCGGATAATTTTTGTACCGTTCCTGTCGTACGGAAACCATAGTGTGGTCCTGAAATATGCACTCGCATCTGATCTAATCTAAAAACGCGTAAAAGATAGTCGGGATACCAGCCACAGTGGTAAATAAATCTGTCAAAATAAAAGGAAATTCTAGGGCAAAGGAATCCTCCACCTGACGGGTTTTTTAATGCATCCATGATACTTTTCTGGAGTTCTATCGAGATAATTTCATCCTGATCAAGGGATATTACCCAGGGAGTCGTTACATGTTTAAACGCGAATTCGAACTGGGTTGCAGGGCCTTGCCATGGATTGACTAGAAATTCAGCATTGTGTTTTTTTGCAATCTCCGGAGTACTGTCTGTACTTTGGGAATCGACAACAATAATTTTTGAACAAAAATTAAGACTTTGAAGGCATTTATCGAGATGACGTTCGCCATTAAGTGTAAGAACGACGCCGGTAATAGAGTCATTCATATTTTGTTAGCCTGTAATTTGAAATGTATGTGTTTTTTGATGGCGGCAAAGGTGTCTTCCCGGGAACCCGTTGCATCGATAACCACAAAACGGTCCCGGTTGAGGGCTGCCCAGGTGAGATAGCCTTCACGGATGCGGGTGTGGAAGGCCAAATTTTCGGCTTCAAAGCGGCCTTCAGTCGCATGTTTGTTTTCCTGAAAATTTCTCGTCAGGGCGCGCTTGAGACCTATTTCCGGTTCAAGATCCAGGAGAAAGGTTATGTCCGGCCAGATGGAATTGACAGCAACGGAATTGAGCTGGTGCAGAAGCTTGGGGTCCAGTCCCCGCCCATATCCCTGATAGACCACTGTGGAATCGGCAAACCGGTCGCAAAGGACGGCTTCGCCGCGGTCCAGAGCCGGTTTAATGACGGACGAAATATGTTGGGACCTGTCAGCCAGATACAGGAAGAGTTCCGTGAGGCCCGTGATATCGCTATTTTTGGGATTAAGGAGAATCGCGCGCAGAGTGGCCCCCAAGGCGCTGCCGCCGGGCTCCAGGGTCTGGACAACGGTCATCCCTTTGGATTCCAGAAATGTTTTGATCCGCCTGATTTGGGTGGACTTGCCGCAGCCTTCTATACCTTCAAGGGTAATGAACATTGGTCTTCCTTTTTTGCGGGGTGTATTTTAGAAATTGTCGGCTTCGGGGTCCGCTGGGGCTGGAACAGGTCCCGTTGCAAGGAACGCTGAAAACCTGACCAGGATTCGGTTTCCGTGTCGTGTAATGCCTGGGTCATGGTGTTTATTTTGGCATCCAGATTGTCGGCCATGTGCAGGACCATGGCCTCTGTGGTCATGGGGAGCTTGGGTGAGCCGTAGTCATACTGCCCGTGATGGCTTAAAATGATGTGTTTGAAATGCAGGATGAGTCCTGGTTCCAGTTTTGATTTTTGCAAAAAAGGTTCTATAACTTCGAGTCCCATCTGGATATGTCCGAGAAGTTTGCCGGGAGATGTGTATTCTCTGGATATGCCGTGGGTGAGTTCAAAGGCCTTGCCCAGGTCATGGAAGGTGGCGGCGATAAGCAGCATTTCCCGGTCCAATTGCGGATACAGGTCGCTCATGGATCGGCATATATTGACTACTCCGAGGGTATGTTCCAGCAGCCCGCCACAATAGGCATGGTGGATGGATTTTCCTCCCGGGGCTGTCAGCAGTGCCTGTCTGATGGCCGGCGTTCCCAGAATTTTTTTGTATAGTTTTCGCCAGTCCGGGTATAAGATTTCCTGATGGAGAATTGTTTCGATGCTGGAGAGGAGATCTTCTGGAGGCACAGCCGAACTTGGTAAAAACTGTGACCGATCAATGGCTTCGGCAACAGGGTCAAGGACGGCCAGTGTCGTAATGGTGGCTTGCAACTGATCCTTGAATGTACTTATTCTGCCTTGGATGCGGACAAATTGTTCTGCAGTCAACCCTTCGTAGTTCTGGCTCAGGGGGCTCCAGATTTTGGCTCCCAGGGACCCGGTTCTGTCTTGCAGCGTCAGCTGCCAGTAGGGACCGTTTTTGGCCTGGTTTAACTGGGCCTGGGTCAGGGCAAAAACATCATCAAAGACTATGCCGGCTTTGAGGTCACGAATATATATTTTCTTTTCTATCATCAATATTGCCAAGGTAAGGGGCTTTATGTATGTGCCTCGCAAAGTGTTGCACACTGAAAAATATAATCTGTACGTATACGGATTCTGTTTTGGCAAGTCCAGCCCGCGAACGTTCGGGTATAAAAACCGGTGTGGTCAACGTGTGGGAGGGCGCCTGTTCGACGTATGGACAGGGTTTGTCTGCGGGACACGTGTAAAATTACTACATCCGAGATGCGTATGCATATTTTATTGACCAATGATGACGGTATCCGGGCCGTTGGTTTACGGGCTCTATATGCGGAAATGGTCCGCTCCGGGCATCGGGTATCCGTGGTTGCTCCCATGACCGAGCAGAGTGCTGTAGGGCATTCGGTCACCTTTTTAACCCCTTTGCGGGTCAAGGAGGTTGTTGAAACCGGGTTTGAAGGCAAAGGTGTCTTCGGAACTCCGGTGGACTGTGTCAAGCTGGCATTGACCACGCTGTTGGATAGCCCGCCGGATCTGATTCTTTCAGGAATTAATAACGGGGCCAATGTGGGCGTGGATATTTTGTACTCAGGTACGGTTTCTGCTGCCACTGAAGGGGCTCTGGCCGGATTTCCTGCCTTGGCGGTATCCATTGATACTTTTGATCCGCAGGATCTTGGCGAGCAGGCCGTGTTTGTACGCAAGTTCATTGACCGTGGAGCCTGGAAACATGCTCCTGAAAAATGTGTGCTCAATCTGAATTTTCCGCGCATCTCCATAGAAGACTGCAAGGGGCTGCGTGTCTGTGCCCAGACCGGGGCCGTGTACCGGGATGGTTATGAGGTTCGTGAAGATCCCCGGGGTCGGCCTTATTATTGGCTGCAGGGTGAAATTCCGCCCGAAGATGTTGCTCCCGGCACGGACAGAGAGCTCCTTACCCAGGGGTACATCACGTTGACGCCACTTGTTTTTGATTTCACTCACTGGAAATTTTTGCAGGATTTGACCGAAATTGTAGCCCGAGGCTGATGCTGCGGCCTTTGGGGCCCGCTCCGATGCCCCCCACAAAAAGGCAGAGATCGGCTCTCTATGCGGAGCCCTTTGTGCTGTATGTATGCTTGAATACAGAGACTGATACTGAACCAGCATACTACATGCAGGATTTTAGAGAGGTGCCGGACCGGATTGCGTCTGTCATCTGAATACGAACGTTGTAAGGAGGAAGGTATGCCATTGACGTCACCCAAGGAAATGTTTGAACGCGCCTATAAAGAAGGTTTTGCCGTAGGTGCCTTTAATGTTAACAATATGGAAATCATTCAGGGGATCATGGAAGCCTGTGACGAGGAGAAATCTCCTCTTATTTTGCAGGTTTCTGCGGGTGCCAAGAAGTACGCAGGCCTCGTGTACATCCGCAAGCTCGTGGAAGCGGCCGTGGAAGACAAGGATCTGCCCGTGGTTCTGCATCTGGATCATGGGGCCGATTTTGCGATCTGCCAGGAAGTCATTGACGGTGGATTTTCTTCGGTCATGTTCGATGGCTCCCATCTTCCTTTTGAGGAAAATATCGCCGAGACCAAAAAAGTTGTCCAATATGCTCATGACAAAGGCGTGTGGGTCGAGGCTGAGCTGGGACGATTGGCCGGTATGGAGGAACATGTCTATTCGGAAAAATCTATTTATACCGATCCGGACGAGGCCGTAGAATTTGTGGAACGTACGGGGTGTGATTCTTTGGCCATTGCCATTGGAACCAGCCACGGGGCCTACAAATTCAAGATGGACGCCAAGCCCACCCTGGATTTTGAGCGTCTGGCAGTCATTGGTTCTCGTCTGCCAGGCTATCCCATTGTGCTGCACGGAGCTTCTTCTGTTCCTCAGGAATTTATCCAGGAATGCAATGCTTGCGGGGGCAAAGTCGAAGGAGCCAAGGGGGTTCCTGAAGATCTGTTGCGCAAGGCTGCCTCTATGGCCGTGTGTAAAATTAATATTGATACGGATATTCGTCTGGCCATGACTGCGGCCATCCGCAAGTCTCTGACAGAAAATCCGACCGTTTTTGATCCCAGAAAATATCTTGGGCCCGCCCGAGAGGCCGTGAAAAATATGGTTCAGCACAAGATCAAAAATGTGCTCGGATCGTCCAACAAGATCTAACCCCTGAAAAAGCCTTTGTCGTCAGTCAGGGGCTTTTTCAGGGCACAGTCGGTGGGTTGATACCCAACGTATAGCACAGGTTTTTTGTGCCTGGGGGATACCTTGGGGATAATCCGTCTCTTGTGGCGAGGAATACGCGCAGCAGTGTATATTCCTTGTCACGGGAGATATTTTTGGATTATGATAATAATGATGATATGCACGGTGCAGAAGACGCTTGAGGAACGGACCGGGAAATGTACGTGCTTGGTCGATGTACTCATTGAAGCTTCTGTAGACTGCATTGCATGAAAATTGTCGGGATGGAGATATGGTTTGCTTTGAATCGCTGCCTTGGCGATGGCTTCATCCAAAAAAAGGAGACGCACTATGGCGATCAGAATTGGGTTGAACGGATTTGGGCGGATTGGTCGGTATATGACCAGGTTGCTGGCTGGGAATAACGATTTGGAACTCGTGGTGGTCAATGCACATCGCGGGACCAATGCCGATCTTGTTCACCTGTTGCGTTACGACTCCGTGCACG
>JAQVZR010000067.1 GCA_028708105.1 Desulfoplanes sp.
AATCTGCTGGGAACATTCAGCATCACGCACATAGACATTGCCGACAGCAACGGCACATGGCTCTCGGTCCAGGATTTGGACTGCCAGTGGATTCCTGCGGACCTGGTGCACGGGAAACTGCATATTCCTTTTGTTCGGATTAAGGGCGTGGATCTGGCCCGATTGCCTGTGGGATCACCATCCCCTACGGCTCAAGAGCCACAACAATCTTTTTCCCCAACCTCTTGGTCATTTCCAGCCCTGACCCTGGCCGACCTGCAGGTTAAAAAACTCCTCCTCGCATCAGGTACAGACAGACCTATCCTCCCCATGACTCTGTCCGGTTCGGCAGATATGGCATCCCTGAAAGGACCCGGCCGTGTTACACTCTCCCTGCACCCCCTCAATGAAAAATGCCCGTTGCTTGATGTCACTGCCGAGATTCAAAAAAGTACGCTGGAATATTCAGGAACCTTCGAAGACCCGGAAGGCGAAATGGTCTCTTTTCTGGCCGGGTTTCCCGACCCGCTGCCCTTAGCAGTATTCTTCCAGGGCTCGGGTACCGCAAACCGGTATTCAGGGACCATTTCAGCCACAGCCCCCAGGATGGGTACAACAAAAATGGCACTCCAATGGGCATTACCGGAACATCAGGGAACCGTGCAGGGAATAGTCACTCTGGAACCGACCGGACTCTTGGGGACACTGGCTGACGTGGTGGGGGACGTGGTGCAGGTGGATGGACGGGCAAACACAGATGATCAAGGACGTATCACAAGCACACTGAAACTTTCAGGAAAGTGGCTTACTCTTGCCACATCTGGCGGCATTGATCTAACCAAAAAACAGACGGGTACGACCTTTACGGTGACCGCTGCCGACCCCAACCGGCTGAGCAAAAATCTTGGCGTTGTCCTGCACGAAATGTCTTCTCTGACCGGCTCCATACGGGGTGATCTGGACCGTCCGATTCTGTCCTGCAAGGTGTCGGCACGCGCACTGCAATCCGGCCAGGTCCAGGTTGATCATCCCGCCATCAGCCTTGAAGCCAAGCCTTCTGCGCCCAACGAACCTCTGGATTACTCGGTAACCCTGCACACCACAGCAAAAGATGTGACCCTGCCAAACATCCTGCACAGCGGTCCCATCAGCGTGCAGACGATGCTTACGGGCTTAGGCAGTACAACCATTCAGGCACGCCTGAGCACCGATTCAAAGCAGATAAACCTCAAAGGATCAGGCTCCTTTACGCCCGAAACCGGTGCCCTGGCCGCCACCTTTTCCGGAGACACCAAACCGGAGACCCTTTTTTCTCCTGAGATCAGCCCTCTTCCTGAGTCCCTCTCCCTTGCCGGAACCGTTCAGGGGAATCTGAATACGTTCAAAGGTACAGCCACTATGCAAACCATTCTAGGTAGATTCACTGGGGGACCGGCGCCCCTGGATGCCCTCCTTGGCCCGACAAGTTCCCTGAAACTTGCAGCAGAGCTCCATAACGATACCTTGGGCCTCCAATCCTTGACCCTGACCGGAACCAACATCCAAGGGGACGGGAACGCTTCGCTACAGATCGCATCGGGAACATACCTGGCAAATCTGACGGCCCATATTCAGACCGAAGCCCTTGGAGCGGAACTGGCCCCCATGCAGGAGATAACCATCACCTCCCAGGCATCAGGTGCTGCGACACATATGCAATGTACTGTCTCAGCCCGCCCCGAAAAATCCTCGGTCTTCGGTCTTCCCCTGGAAGCCGTAACCCTGAACGCTGATCTGAACCACATGGACCAGGCCCCGACAGGGACCTGGAACATGCACCTTGCCACCACGCCCGGGCCTCTTCTGCTGGCCGGAGATGTGAATCTAAAAAACGGCATCGCCATCCCCCACGGCACACTGCAAGGCATTGACCTGGACGGAACCTTCGCCATCAATCTTCCGGCCGACATTCCGGGGCAACACGTTGACTACGATATCACCTCACCCTCCCTGAAATCTTTGGGCACCCTTCTTGATCAACCGCTGCAAGGCTCTTTGCATCTAAAGGGAACATACGATTCCACCCCAAAATCCACACACGTCAACCTATCCGGCAGGGCACAGGATCTTGCCTACGGTGCTATTTTTGCCGCTTCCAGCGTCGACATACTGACCATGAACGTGGACCCCGGCCGACCGGAGCAAGCGGCACTTGATGTCCAGATCAAAGGACTTACGGCCGCAACCGTGCACCTGGACAATGCACACCTGCGCACGACACCCCAAGAACAGAAGCTAGACATTTTTCTGGATGCTGAAGGAACAAAACCAGCTCCCCTGCACATCTCCCTGGCAGGCCAGATACAATCCGATTCCACGGGCAAAGCCCTCCATCTGGACACATTCCAGGGGGATTATAACGGTTTTCCCATTGCCCTTGCCGCCCCCACCGAGTTACGCAGCAAAGAGACTCTCCTGGAACTTGATCCCACGACTCTGCACCTCGCAGGCGGTATCATCCATGCCCGTGTGCGCATGGATGATACGGATATTGATGCCAAAATGGATCTGACAAACAGCACACTGACCTCCCTGCAACCCCTGGTACCCTTTCCCCTGCCCACAGGCACGCTGACAGCGAACGCAGCGCTGACCGGGCCTCTTGAACATCCCGGGCTGCAGGCGGAACTGATGATCAAAAAACTGGCACCCACACAGTCCAACGCTACCGGCAACACCCCTTCGGGAACCTTGGAACTCACGGCCGAAAATACGTCTGACCGCCTCAAGGCCACGGGCTTTCTGGACGGCCTGAGTACAGACCCCTTGCATCTGGCCGGAGAAATCCCCTTTGCCTTCTCCCTGCGGCCTTTCCAGGTCGCGGTTTCCGAAACCGAACCTCTGAATATATCCGTAAAAGGAAACATTAATTTAACCAAAATCAACGATCTAGCCGCCGTGCCCGATCTGGATCTTTCCGGAACCCTCAGGATGGACGCCTCAGCAACGGGAACCATCGCAGATCCAAAAATTGACGGCACCATCAGGATGGAAAAAGGCCGCGCCGAATACGTGCGCACCGGAACGCTCCTGGAACAGATGCAGGGACAGATACGGCTGGATAAAAAAACCATCTTTCTGGAACATTTTTCGGCCACCGACGGTGAAAAAGGGACCCTCACAGCCAAAGGGCAAACAACACTGCCGGTTCATGCCCCCCTTGCCTTCGATATTTCTACAGACCTGAACGGAACTCGTCTGATCACCAATGATATGGTTACGGCCCAGGTCAGCGGAACCTGCCGGGTGCACGGAGATGAAAGTACTCTCGATGTAAAAGGAGATCTTCGTATCCCCAGAGCTGAAGTCAATATCTCCCGCAATCCAGACCCGGATATGGTCCACCTCAAGGTCCGGGAAATCAATGTCCTGCCCGAACACCGGGTGGAACCGATCCCCGAAACATCCCCACCGGCCAACGTCATCCTGGATGTGACCGTGACCATTCCCGGTCAACTCTTTGTACGCGGTCGGGGTCTTGAATCCGAATGGAAGGGAAAACTACAGGTGACAGGAACGGCAGCCCAACCGCTCATCCTGGGCAAGCTCGAATCCATCCGCGGCACCCTGGAATTTGCCGGACGGGAACTGGGCATAACCACGGGAGAAATCCGATTCCCAGGGGCATCCCCGCCCAACCCTCTGTTGAATATTGTCACATCGACCACCATCAAATCCACCGAAGTACTGGTCAAAATCCAGGGCTCGGCCGAAAAACCGGAGCTGACCCTCAAGGCCAGTCCAGATATGCCCAACGATGAAATCCTGGCATTGCTCCTGTTTGGAGAATCAGTGACCAAGCTGAGTCCCTTCCAGGCCCTGCAGCTTGCCAATACAGCCAGGACACTGGCAGGAAACTCCGGCGGAGGGTTCGACCCCGTTGGGTTCACCCGTTCCCTGCTCGGCGTGGATACCCTCAAAATTGGTTCTGCAGATGAAGACGGAACCATGCAGGTGGGCGTCGGCAAATACCTGACCGACAGCATCTATATGGAACTCAAAAAAGGCCTGACCTCGGACGAGGATGCTGTATCCGTAGAAATGGAAGTGACCCCAAACATCGGCGTAGAAACCGAAATGGGTACAGATTCCGCAGGCAAGGTGGGGGTGTACTGGAAGCGGGATTATTAAAAAAAGAGGAGGAGGTATCGAGCCCTATCAACGTGAGGAAAACTCTAAAGACACGGCAAAGGGACAGGTCGATAGAAGAGATACTGTCATTCCTGATCCAAAGATATCATTGCCGTGGAACCCTGCGCCGTATCCGGAGAAATATTTTTAAATATGGATGAATGTAATAATGGGGTAGATACGATCATCCCCATTGATCTCTATATCCCGGGATGCCCTCCATCTGTTAACCATTCCGGATGGTTTGCGTGGCTTTCTGGGAAAGTGACCAGAACTCGAACAGAAAAAAGGGGCCGAGCAGATATATCCGCTCGGCCCCTTTACAATGCCACATCATCCCGAATCCCACCCAGGCAACGGCTTGACTCGCAATGGTGACCGGAATCCCCACAGCCGCATGCTGCTTCCATGAAATCCGGATATGCTATCGTGCCGCCTGATCCAGGGCAACAGCCAAGGGACAGGTTGATTGAAGACATTTTGCTCTATATTTTTGCGATTGTTCGCAATCTCTCAATTCTTGTTCTTAAACCAAACCACGTTTGAGGGATTGAGCTTTTTTCACCGCGAAGAACGCTAAGGAACGCGAAGAAAAGCAACAAAATAAAGCTCAATCTATCCCAGATTCTTCACCCTTCGCGTTCCTTTGTGCCCTTCGCGGTGAAAAAAGAATTGAACAGTGATAACCTGTTCGAAAACTATGGGTCTGAAACTGGGTTTGGTTTAACTCTGGTTTTCTTTTTCAGTTTTTTCCTTAACGCCTTTCTTTCCGCCAGTCATCGGGCCTTGACCGGGGTTATTGCTCTTACCTTTACCCATACCGTTCCCCATACCTTTGCCTTTACCGTGACCGTCCCTCGGTCCTTGCCCCTTAGGTCCAGTTCCATCTCTATTTGGCATAATACGTATCTCCTTCCTGTTGGCGAACTATAGCGACCACGGATTTGTCGTCGCTTGAATCCGCCTTGTCGCCTACCTAATCTTACCTTCCTAGTACGCTTTATCTTGGTTTTCTACAACCTTCGTGCTTGCACCACAGATTCTCTAGTTCCTGTCGTACGTGTCATCCTTATCGTACTAGTCGTTCCTATTATGCTTGTCATTCCTGTCGTACTTAGCATCCTTATCGTGCTTGTCGCTCCTATTGTACTTGTCATTTCTGTCGTACTTAACATCCTTATCGTTCTTATCGTTCCTATTGTACTTGTCACCCTTGTCGGACTTGTCGTTCCTGTTGTTTTTGTTATTCCGATCGGTTTGATCATATTTTTTTCTATCTTCTTGTTGAAATTGTCGCCCTTTATCCTGATTATGTTGTGCTTTTTGAACGCCCCAATTGTTATTCTTCTCCCAATGTTTATCTTTTTTCCATTGGCTCCAGTTTTTCTGCACTTCACGGTGATCTCTTCGCTCAGGGTTCCACGGCTGTCCTTTCCACTGATGCTTCTTGTAATCATCCCTCCAGCGTTTATTTATCCCCTTATAAAAAAAGGGCGGCTGACTATAGTGGATCCAACCCGAGTTGTAGTCACGTGATCTATACCATCGTCCTTGATACGGACGCCACCACCAACCATCGGTGAAAAATATGTCCACATCTACGTCGGGGGCAACATAGATATACGTGTCAGGCAGCACCACCATCCTCGGTGCTGCATGAAAGTGGATGGCGGGGGGAAGCGGGCTAAAAAAACCAATATTTACATTAACCTCTGCCATCATTGGCAGAGGAAATGAAAATATACATGCCAGCAGCAATGTTCCCAAAAAAAGTTTTTTCATTGTGCAATCTCCTCGTAATTTCTATATCCATATCGGTATCACGAACCATTTGCGTAAAATTTTTTGAATAGTTTTTTATTTTACAGATAAAAAATACCCTGCGAACAAAAATACAATAGAATATTGTTCACAAAAAAATATTACAGTAGGTGTAATTTAGGTCTGAAATCTAGAATTTTGGGCTACGATCGCCTTTGCCCACAGCACGAGACCTGCTCCTAAAAAAAATGTAGATTTATCAAGAACCTATTGTTTTTAAATAATAAAATAATTAGCTATTTGATTTTTACTTCACGCAAATGGAGAGGTATCATAAAAAATTTGCCCTCCTGTTTTATCGGCCTCACGGGAACTGGATAGAATTTTGGTAACTACATAATTTGATGTACCTATCCTGCTTTTCGGAAAAAGATGTCATTCATCTTTATGCCAATAGCACTCCAGATTCATTAGGGTGATAACGAGCAGATTGATTGTTCCCATTTAATTCTTCTTTTGGCAACCACTCACTCACCATTCGCGTAAACTGAAAAACTATTCGGAACTACTCTCCAGACCGGAATAAATTTCTGCTCCTAGACCAAGTAGTTCCAGCATTCTTGTTTGTAGCGATGACAGCGGCGTGACATGAAGAACAGCAAAGGGACAGGTTGATAGAAGAGATATTCCATGCTATGAATTTTTATTCTCTTCAACCGTATTCTTTTACCTCCAGGAGGTGAGCGTATGCCACGTATAGGAAGGTTTGTGCGGAGTGATATGCCTACGATTTATCATGTTATTTCCAGAACGGCGCTGGCGGGATTTCCTTTGGAGGCTGCGGAGAAGGACTATCTTCTTGAGTTGGTACGGCGGTTGAGTCGATTTTATTTCGTCGATGTTCTGGGGTTTTGTGTCATGTCGAATCATTTTCACTGGGTTGGGCGGGTTTATCCCGAGAACTACCTATCCGATGATGAAATCCGGAAACGTCTGAAATCCTGGTTTCCTGAAGGTCGGGTGATCACGGATCAGGATATTGGACGCTTCCGTACGCGGTGGAGCTCCCTTTCGAGCTTTATCAAAGATATCAAGCAGCAATTTACCCACTACTACAACCACCGGCATAACAGGGAGGGGTTCTTCTGGGGTGGACGGTTCAAGAGTCTGATTGTGCAGGATGGTCGGTCACTTATCAATCTTCTGGTCTACGTGGATCTGAACCCCGTCCGTGCCGGAATTGTGAAACGGCCTGAGGAGTACCGCTGGTGCTCGCTGGGATATCACGTGCTCACGGGCAATAGAGATGACCTGTTGAGTCTGGACTTGGGCATGCGGGAATGGGGGGAAGATAATCCTTCGGAAATGCTGCACAAATACAGGCAATTCCTCTATGAAACCGGGGCAGTGGATACAGGGAAAGGCCAACCCATGGATGCCAAAATCGTTGCCAGAGAACGCAAAAAAAATTTCGAATTGAAACGGTTCGAGCTCTTTTCCTTCCGGGCCAGATATTTTACCGATGCCGGGATCATGGGCTCAAAAGAGTTTGTTCAGGAGGTCTTTGACCAGATCAAGCACCTGCTGGGTTCCAAGAATGAACGGAGATTTACTCCCGTGGGCGGGATAGGCGGGGTGTATTCGATGAAAAGTCTGAAACTGAGATAACTCGCTTGGCTTGACGGTCTTTGGAGCAACGGCTAGCCATGGAGTCTGTGGCTTATCAAGTCTTATCGGGGATTGGACCTCCTGATTAACAATTCAACATAGCAGAATACCTGTCGTCAAAACGCCCGTTTTCATATTTAGAATGCCCTTCTCGAACCGAGAATCGACTTTCTAAGCAACAAACGCATGACCCGGATGAGCCTATTTGTTTACCATCGAGACACCGTACGGGGTGACCAACACGACATATTTTTTCGTTTTGGACGGACCCCCGGCATCTCAACATGTATTTAGCGTAGCGCGACCGCACCGAGAACATGATCATGGATGTTC
>JAQVZR010000068.1 GCA_028708105.1 Desulfoplanes sp.
CTGTTATCCCAATCCCGCTCGGGCTCTGGATACGTTATGCGCTATGAATCAGTACCGGATGTGGCAGCGTAAACCCTATCCCGTGGAAGTCTGCTATCGCAGGGACAGCCCGAAGATCAAAAAAATTCTGGATGATTCCAGAATGAGCGGAATCCTTGAGATCGGTGGCCTGGAATTGCAGAATCTGCTCCTGGCCTATGAATTTCCCGTTTTGGAAATGAAGTTGGCCAGGACGGCAAAAAGCGCGGCCAAAATGGCGCGCAAGATCGGTTTCCCTGTCGTGCTCAAACTGGCATCTCCTCTGCGGACAACGGATACCTCCCTGCGGGGAGTAGCTATCGGCGTAGAAGACAATTCAGAGGTGTACTCATCTTTTTGGAAACTGACAGAAAGAATCCGGCGGGTTTGGCCTGAAACATTTATTTCCGGGTGTCTGGTCCAGAAAATGGCTGGCCCCTCATCCAAAGAAGTGTGTATTCGCATGATCCGTGATCCCCAGTTTGGGGCACTTATTTCTTTTTCCCTGGCAGATGATGGCTGTACAGGACAAGAAGGAGATGTCGCCTACCGGCTGGCGCCCTTGAGTCTTGAGGATGCCCACGATATTATCCGTGAACTCTGGGCTTTTCCCCTGCTTCAGGGGCCAATGGGTGCTCCTCGGGTACATCTTCGTTCTTTGGAAGACATGTTGCTTACCATGTCTCAGTTAGCTATGGATTGTCCGGAAATTATCGAGGCAGAATTAAGCCCGGTATTTGTGGACCATACCCAGGCTGTTGTGGGCGACGCAAAAATTGTGCTTGCTCCATGGGATGCCATTGTGCCGGTCTCAGAATAGCAGAAATGACCGATGACACAGCCCGCCCCTTGCCCCGCCCTAACCTGGGTGGGGACTTATCTGTTGTTTTTACCGATCAGTGGTTTAGCAGTATTACAACACCATACGAATTTTCCCCGGAGTTACCGGGTTAGGAGCCTAGAATGCTTGGAATCTATGTCGGGGCCACATCGGCTTATGCCGGAAAGAACCTGATCGCCATGGGATTGGGTTTGAAACTTCAGAAAGATGGATATCGTGTCGGTTATATGAAGCCTGTGGGGGCGTTGCCCTTTAAAAAGGACGGCAAGGTGGGAGATGAGGATGCCTTTTTTGTCCAGGAGCTTCTTGGCCTTAACGATGACCCCCGAGACGTGACCCCTGTGGTTGTGGATCAGGATTTTATGGTCAAGGCTTTTTCCGGCAGGATGGAAGACCTCATGCCCCGCATTGAAGCAGCCTACGTCAAGCTTTCCAAAGATCGAGATGTGATGATTATCTCGGGTTCCGGGAGTATGTTTTCAGGCAAATATTGTAATCTGGACGGGGTTGCGATTGTCAACCGTCTGGGAGCCAGGGCCCTGGTGATCGACCGCTATAATAAGGAAGTCAAATATGACTATCTGGCGGTGATGAAGGAAGTGCTGGGTGATAATTTCCTGGGAGCGATCCTTAACGATATCCCTCCTGCCTTTATGAGCGAACTGACGACAATGCTTATTCCTTTTTTTGAACAGCAGGGAATCCATATCCAGGGGACCATAACCAGCGATCCACTGATGGGTGCTATCCGGGTGGAAGACCTGTGTGAACGTCTGGGCGGAAGAATCGTAACCGCGCAGAATAGAAAAGACAGGGTTGTCGAGAATTTTTTGATCGGGACCATGCAGGTGGAAAATTTCATGACCCATTTTAAAAAAAGTCCTCGGTCTGCTGTCATTGTCGGCGGTGACCGCGCGGATGTCCATCTGGTCGCTTTGGAAGGAAACTGCGAGTGTCTGGTGCTCACCGGCAATCTGTATCCCAACGATATCATTATGACCCGGGCCGAAGTATTGGGTATCCCCCTGATCGTGGTCCGTGACGACACCTACACGGTCGCCCAGAAAATGGATGCCATCCTTTCCCGATGTAAACTTCGAGATGCCGTCAAAATCCAGCACGGAGCCCAACTGGTGGCCTCACTCTTGGATTTCGAACATATTAAAGAGCAAATCGGTTTGGCATAAGCGGCAGATGTATCCACCTGGCCTGCAAAAAAAAGCAAAGGGACTTGAGCCCTTTGCTTTTTTTGTATGCTCTGGTATATATAGTTTTTTTATGCCCTCAATCATGGGAGCAACGTTGTATGGAATTCTTTCATCATTGTACGGAACTCTTTGCGTCAGCTACCACAGAGGCCTGGCTTTTTTTGGCAGTGCTCTGTGCGTTATATGCTGCGATTTCCATGGGCTTGCACGTTATTGGCCAACGGTTGGGGATCGCGGCGAAAACGGTTCGGTTTCTTAAATGGTGTCTCGTCCTTTCCTGTCTCATATTTCTTGAAAGCTGGCTGCTTCCTCATTTTGCAATTTCCCCCCCTGAAAAATCTTTTTTCTCTGCCAAGGCCGTTGTCATCTGGTTTGTGCTGATCAGTTTTCTTGATGGCTGGTATGTGGAGATCTATCTCAAAAAGATTAAACACCGGCAGGTCAATCATATCTTCATTGACCTGACCAAGTTGGTTCTTTTTGTTATTCTGGGCATCGTCATCCTGAAGTTCACTTTTGATATTAATCCAGGTTCCATCCTGACATCCTCGGCTATTCTGACGGCGGTTATCGGTTTTGCCATGCAGGATACCATCGGCAGTCTGATTTCCGGTCTGTTGATCCAGATAGAAAAGCCCTTTGAGCTTGGGGACTGGATTTCCGTTGCCGCCCACGAGGGCAAGGTGGTGGAGATCAGTTGGCGGTATACAAAGATAATGACCCTGAGCAAAGATTACATCCTGATACCCAACAACAGTATTTCCAAGGACACCTTGGTCAACTTCAATCGCCCCATTCCCTATGTCCGCAGGCAGACGGAGATCGGGGTCGATTTTTCCATTCCCCCGGTCAGGGTTAAGGCGGCCCTCATGGAAGTGCTTGAAAAGTCATCCATTATTCTCATGACACCCGCCCCCATTGTCCGGTTAATAGAATATGGCCCGTACCGGATGCAGTACCAGATTATCTTTTACGTGCGTCAATTCGAGTCGGCCCGACGGGCCATTGATGAAATCAATACCTCCATCTGGTATCAGTTCCGTAAAGAGCACATCCCCGTGCCTTACCCCCAGAGTGAACTGGCCGTGAAGGAATATCACCAGCGGGAGGACGATACCCCGGCCATTGTGGAGACGGTGAAGCATATTCCCCTGTTCAGAGGGATGACCGATGAAAATCTCGACCTTTTGGTCCGGTCGTCCTATGTTAAAGGATTTCTACATGACCAGGCCATTGTGAGAAAGGGGGCCACGGACACAACTCTTTTTGTCATTCTGGAGGGCAAAGTGGAGGTGGCATGCAACGGCAAAAAACTGGCGGAATTTGAAGCCGGGAATTTTTTTGGCGAAATGGCCCTTCTGACCGGCGAACCGCGATCGGCGGATATCAAGGCCGTGGAATATGCCCGCTGTCTGGTCGTGGACCGGGAAGGATTCCGCATGATCCTGTCCGCGTCGCCCCTTATTTATGATAATATCCAGAATATGTTCAACGAACGCATGCTGGATAGAAATAGACAGGGAATGTTTGACGGGAAAAAAGATGTGGATATGAGTTTTCTGGAACGGTTCCGTAAAATTTTTATGGAATAGAGGGATAAAAATCAGTATCTGACTGACGGTTATTGTGAACAAAGGAATCCATATGATACATTTTGTATTGTGTGGATTCCTTTTTTTTACTGGTAATATTGATTTTTTTCAGATGAGTAAAAGTTACTTTTTTTGTCTTACGGAGAATAAATTTTTATTTTGTATTTTTTTTGCATATATTGTGATAACCCTCATTGTGCATACGTGCTATATTTTATGTCATATATAAAACATATTTAATCCTATCAATATATTATGCATAAGAGCATAGTGCATTTATACATGCTGAAATCGTCTATTAGTGGATTAGTAAAAAATATACATATATAATTTCTAATTTTTTAGATAAATTTAGATATGTTGAAATAGGTGTAGGAATGAAAAAAAATAGATCAGTTTATCAGATCAGACTCATTGTATTGTTGTGGGCATCGGTCGTTATTTCTTGGGGTTGCGCAGCGAAAGTTCAAAAAACAGATGTACCTAAAGCTACCCAGAATACTCGCATCAATGCTGCTGTACAGAAAATGCATGAGGGTAAATTCTCTGAAGGGATATATAATCTTACTGATGTGTTATCTGAAAATTCAGAAAATGCAGCGGCGTTGTATAATCGTGGCTACGGCTATCAGCGAACAAAAATGTACCTCAAAGCCATTTCAGATTATACGAGTGCTCTTGAAAATACTCCGGGTATGCTTGCTGCCGCTTCCAACAGGGGGGGGGCCCTATATGGAAATAATCAAAAAGAGGAAGCCCGACAGGAATGGGAACAGCTCGTGAGTCTGCATCCTGATTTTGCACCGGCGTATTATAATCTTGGTTTGTATTATGTGGAAAAACGCCAATATGATCGAGCTGTTGTCGAGTTTTCCAAGGCCGTTACGCATGATCCATTCCTGGCTGATGCATATGTCAATCGTGGTAATGCCTACATTGCTCTTGGGGAGACGGAAAAGGCGGTTATGGATTTTACACGTGCTCTGGGACTGACCCGGACTGATGCCGATCTCTATTTCAATCGGGGAATAGCGCACGAGGAGAGCAACTCCTACGATGAAGCTATTTCCGATTATACAACGGCCGTTGAGATTAATCCTGATTTTGCCGCTGCGTATCATAATCGTGGACTTTTGTATCGTCGTCTCGGGGGTAAAAGTCTCGGCTGCGTGGATTTGAGCCAGGCATGTTCATTGGGGCTGTGTGCCCGTTACAAACAGTTACAGAAAATGGGTGAGTGCCCGGCGAATTCGGCTGGAAACGACTAATCACGCGATGTGGTAATGATGAGAGCATTTGTGGATAGGTTGATGGATCAGATCCGTGGTCTTGGTACGCGTTTTCTCGCGTCGGGATCGCGATGGATAGGATATGTATTTGCTCCGGATTCTCCAGTGGTTACCCGGGGATTTAACCTTGTGGTGATCGCTTTGATTGTAGGTATGCTTGTTTCTGCACATTTGGAGACACGCAAACGTATTCTTGAAAATGAATTGGTGGTATCTCGGCCAATGTCTGGTTCTGGAAATATTCCTCAAAAGTCTCAGGGCAGAGGGACGGTTACGCGCCTCAATGACTATGCGGGTATTGCTGCCAGAAATCTCTTTGCCACAAGTAAAGGTGCGTTGGATGACAATGCTGGTGGGCAGGAAGAGGAGCTGGTCATTGAAGATATGCCGCTTGCGTCTTTAAAACTCAAATTGTTGGGAACTGTTGTTGCCAGCGAGGCGGGGATGAGTACGGCGATTATCGCGGAGGCGAACGGCCGCAACGAACAGATGTACCGGGAAGGTGAGAGTGTCAAAGGTGCCAAAGTTAAAAAAATTCTTCGGAATGCCGTGGTGGTGAATACCGGTAAACGAGATGAAGTTTTGAAAATGGATACCGGGAAAAAGGCCAATGATAAAAAAAATGTCCCTGCGCCTGCCAATTCTAAACGTACAATCCCTGCCCCGGTCGTAACCAGTAGCTTGGAAGAAGCGGAAAAACCTAGCGAACTATGCCAGATTTGTTGAGATCTGCCCGCTTTGAGCGCTATCCTTAGAGGGGACCAGAAAGTGGATTGCGCAGCACGGCCAAAGGCAGTGCCTTAGCTAAAAACAGGATCTCCGGGACAATGGCATTATATCCTTGGTGCTAACGGAGAACAGTTGGCTTCCCTGGAGCAGGCTACAGCTTTTTATGGGGAACTTAGCCGGGGCGGATCGGTTGCCGTGAATATTAAACGGTTCGGACGGGGTCGGGATATTGCTCTTCGGTTAAAAGAGGTTCGGTGTATCCGGGGAAAGAATATCGTGAGCTCATCCGTCCTGGGAACGCTGACCGTCGGGTCGGCCTTTCGAGCACCGGGGAAGAAACTATGCTTCCCATTGCATTTCAAGCACTTTTTCCCTTTGGTTTGTTGCCAACTCAGAAGCGCGTTGCCGAGCAGACGCTCAGCGTTCCCAGGATAAAAACGCATACGCGCTGGATCATTTATACGACATGCAATCCATGACAAGGCAGTAGAAGAAAGATATTTTTCAATAAAAAGTACACATACACAGGTAACCCATAAATTTTAGTCTATCCTGAGTGAGATACGAGAACTGACATGACGCATTTTTCGAGAAAAAGCATTGGTTGCCTTTTTTCCCTCCTCCTGCTGGGTACCCTCGTGGTCGTTGCGGGCGCATCCGGGGCAGACAAAAAGGAAGAGCAACGCTATATCACTATGGATTTTGATCAGGTGGATATTAAGGTCTTTATTAAATTTATCAGTGAAATAACCGGAAAAAATTTTGTTGTGGACGACAAGGTCAAGGGCAAGGTGACTGTCCTTTCTCCTTCCCAGATCAATGTGCATGAAGCCTATAAAGTTTTTGAATCCGTTCTTGAGGTCAACGGCCTTACTGCAGTGCCTTCGGGGGATGTGACCAAAATTGTTCCTTCGGTATCGGCACGACAAAAAAATATTGAAACCCGTACCCGTCCTATCAAGGGGACCCATCCCGATGATACTTTCGTGACCCAGATCATTCCTTTGCAGCACGCATCGGCTGCAGAAATCCGAAAAATCATGATGCCCATGGTTTCCAAAGAAGGTATTTTAGTGGCGTACGATGTTACAGAGACCCTGATTTTGACGGACTATTATTCCAATATTCTGCGGCTGCTCAAAATTGTTAACGAATTGGATATCCCCCTGGAAGATGCCAGACTTACCGTGATCCGTCTCAAGTATTCCGATGCGACCGAAGTGGGTGCCCAGATTGGGAAACTGGTTCAGCCCGAGAAGAAAGCGGGAAAGCAGGCTTCTATTGTCAAAGTCATTGCTGACAAACGGCTCAACGCGCTGATTGTCTTGGCTGAGAACAAGGAGATGGCCCAGATTATTCGGCTTCTGGATAACTTGGATCGCCCCACACCCAAAGGCAATAATACCATCCATGTGGTGCACCTGGACAATGCCGATGCCGAGGAACTGAGCAAAGTTCTTACCGGCCTGGCGGGCAGTGGTAGTAACAAGGGCAAGGACCCCCTTATTTCCAAGGAAGTCAAAATTGTGGCCGACAAGGCGACCAATAGTCTGGTAATTTCGGCAGAGCCGGACGAGTTTGCGGCTCTGGAAGAGGTGTTGAAGGGGTTGGATCAGCCCAGGAAGCAGGTCTATGTGGAAGCGGCTATCATGGAAGTGACAGACAGCAATTCTCTGGATTTTGGTGTGGCATGGCAGGGAGGGGGAGAGTCGGGAGATACCGTTGTCATGGGATCTGCCAATACCTCGGTGGTTTCCGTGGAGAGCGGGGGAGGAGTGCCCTCGACTTCCATCAACGGAATTTCTAGCACGGCGGGGCAGACATTTTCTTTTGGTGTGCTTTCTCTGCCCTTTACATATAATGGGATGGAATATTTTGGTCTGGGTGCCTTTTTGCAAGCCTCCAAAACGGATACCAGCGTGAACATCATCTCCACACCCCAGCTTATGACTCTGGAAAACGAGGAAGCCAAGGTTGTTATTGCGGAAAACCGTCCCTACCAGACCAGTCAGAGCGAGAGTGATTCCGGAACGGATTATTCGAATTATGAATATAAGGACGTGGGGGTTACCTTGAAAGTCACTCCCCAGATAAATGACCGCGGTTCCGTGAAGATGAAGATATATCAGGAAGTGAGTCGGGTAGATTCCGAGGCCACGTCGGATACGGGTTCGTTGACCCCTATTACCCGCAAACGGCAGGCCGAAACAACGGTTGAG
>JAQVZR010000069.1 GCA_028708105.1 Desulfoplanes sp.
GGGGCGATTCCGGTTTCCGCTTTTTATGAACGGGGGATAGATGTCAGTCCTCTGCCCCTGTGATTGGTTGTCAGGAAGCAATACGTATTGGTTTGAAGTGCTTCCCCGAGACACGGTGTCATCTCCGCGGACAGGATGGGGTGGTTTAAAAAATTATACGCTGGATGCCTTGTTTGCGGGAGCAGGTATAAAAATTTGAACTGGAATGAACGGCGATGAGATGCAGGTTATGGAGCCTTCCAATATCCAACATATTGATAACATACAAAAAAAAATATTTTGGTCTGGATTCAAAAAGTTGGTCTGTCCTTTGCAACGTACCAGATACTTCCTCTTTTTGTCAGAGCCGGGTCATGAGTTATGGGTAACTCATGACCCGGTTTTGTTTTGTGGAAAGAAATTGTATTTTTCAAAGAGGATCGTACACTGTTTTTTGACCTGTTCAAGAGTGATTTTCTGCATACATTCCATAGTCTTGCATGTTATTCTAGCTGTTTGTGTGCAGGGGCTGCACTGCAGATTTCTGCATATGATGTTCATGCCCGGAGGTCCCCACTGCAGGGGAGATGTAGGACCGAAAAGTGATAGGCCCTGTATGCCCATATAGCCGGCCAGGTGCATGGGCCCGGAATCGTTGCCTATGACAAAGGATGCCTGCTGCAGGAGAGTGATGAGATCGTCCATGCTTTGTGGGGTGTTGACCGCAAGAACGTCGGGCGTTTTAATGCCTTGTTCCTGCTCCACAGGGCCGAGGATCAGGAGGGGGGATAGTCCTCGCTTTTTGATCCATGTGCCCAGTGTAAAAAATTGAACCAACGGCCAGTTTTTGGCAGGGTTGCCAGATCCTGGGAAAAGAAGGATCTTTTTGCCGAGCAGAGGGGGGATCTTGGAAAACAGGTTCTGGAAGGCGCGTTTCCATGTGGTATCAAAAATGATATTGTACGTTGCCAGCTCTTTTGCATAGAGTTTCCGAGGAGATTCCCAGCAGCCTTCTTGGATGCCCTGTAAGAAAAAAATGTTTTCGTGCTTGATCTGAAAAGGTTTTTTTCCTAAGTAGAACCATAGTATTCGGATATTGTCTGCCCATGCAGGTTGCTGCTCGGAATCGATATACAAAGAACGTATATCCCGAAGAAGGTCCGAAGGAGCTGGAAGGATGTTTAGCTGCGTGAGAAATGGCAAGTATGCTGTTTTTCCTGCCCAGAAAATAGGTTTTGTAGGAAACTCTTTACGTATCGACCAAATCGTGGGCCAGGCCATGAGGAAATCTCCCAAGGCTCCATTATGGACGAGAACTATTTTTTTAGTATATTTCATGGCAGATATTTGATCATGTAGGGTCCAATTGGCTCGGGGTATGAGAAAAAATATTTTGGAGAAATCTTTTGGTGCTGACAAGGACTTTTCAGTTTTCCTTTTCGGATGATTCTGCCTTGAAGCGCAGTCTGGAGGGAGAGCGATGATACAATCCGTAAAACCTGAGCTCGTTTTTATCGCCTCGGAAATGTATCCCTTTTCCAAATCAGGAGGTCTGGCGGATGTCCTGGGAGTTCTGCCGTTGACGCTGTCACGGATGGGGATTCCTGTGGCCGTTATAACTCCGTTGTACGGACGGCTCAGCACTTCAGCCTATCCGTTGCGACTTGTCTGTGAAAACTGTCCTGTGGGCTATCCCTGGCCCACGATTTCGGCAGATATTTATCAAGCCGATTATCAGGGAATCCCGGTATATTTTATTGATCGGGGGGAATTTTTTGACCGTCGTCATTACTATTGTACGGCAAAAAATGATTATTTTGATAATTGTGAACGTTTTATTTTTTTTTGCAGGGCGGCACTTTCGGCTATCCAACGGCTTGATTTTCCGGTTTCCGTTGTCCATGTGCATGACTGGCATGCTGCTTTGGCCACGGCCTTTGTTTATTTCTGGCGTCAGCATGACTCGTTCTGGGCTGATGTAAAAACAGTGATGACCATTCATAATCTCGCTTTTCAGGGACGGTTCTCAAATCGTCTTTTTTGGAATAGTGGTCTTCCTGATGAGGCTTGGAACATGGATGGTGTTGAATTTTATGATAGTTTTAATCTTCTCAAAGGGGGCATCGCGTATGCTGATCGGATTACAACGGTCAGCCCCACATATGCTCAGGAGATTGTTACCCCTCGGTTTGGTTGCGGGTTGGAAGGTATTCTTGCTAAAAGGAAGGACGCCCTTGTAGGCGTGCTCAATGGCGTTGATTACTCGGTCTGGAGTCCTGGACAGGATACCTTTTTGGAACAAACCTATGACCTGGATGATCTTTCGGGCAAAGCGATCTGCAAAAAAGCCCTTATCCGCGAGATGCGTCTGGCCCCTAATCTTGAAAATCGACCGATCCTCGGTTTTATAGGACGGTTGCGCGGGCAGAAGGGTATTGATCTGCTTTTGGATATTATCCCCGCATTGATGCGTGAAGACGTAGGTGTTGTTGTACTGGGGGAAGGCAAGCCAGCCCATGAGGCTCGGCTCCTCGATCTGATGGAAAAATATCCGGGGTGTCTGTGTGCGCATGTGGGCTATACCGAAGAACTTGCGCATCAGATCCAGGCTGGAACAGATATTTTTTTGATGCCCTCGCGTTATGAGCCCTGTGGCCTGACACAGCTTTACAGCCTGCGTTATGGAACACCGCCCGTGGCCACAGCTGTGGGTGGCCTTAAAGATACCATTGTTTCCTATCCTCTCCCGGGCACGACGGGGTTTACGTTCGCCGAGTCGACTCCTGCTATTTTTTTGCAATGTGTCAAAAAGGCGTTGACCGCCTGGGAGAACAAGGCTCTCTGGAAGAAAATCCAGACCAATGGCATGCGGGCTGATTTTTCGTGGAATAAATCTGCACAGAGATATTTGGAGTTATATGCTGATCTAGGTTTGAAAAAATAATTGTCGATCTGACAAGGAGAAAAATATGAGTATCCAGAAAAAATATCTCAAAACCCGCCCGGTGTGCAAAGTAACATTTAAGCTCTCCGGACTCATGGTGCCCAACGTGAAACGTGTGTGTCTTGTGGGTGAATTCAACAATTGGGAAGTCAATGCCACGCCCATGACCCCGCTCAAAAACGGCAGCTTTAAAGTGACGGTGGATCTCGACAGCGGTCGGGAGTATCAGTTCCGTTATCTGGTTGATGACAAAGAGTGGGAAAATGATCTTGAGGCTGACAAGTATGTGAGCACACCCTACGGCAATAGTGAGAATTCGGTGGTTGTCGTATAGCGTGTGGCACAGGGATGCTTCTGGCTGTTGGTCTGCACCGCGTTTTCGATCCAGGTCATAGCTTATGACCCGGATTTTGGTTGCGTGATGTATGACGAGCGTGCCTATACATAGGCGCAGACGCGGATGGAGAATGATGCGCGTCTACGCCATTGTATTTTTATGTCCTGTGGTCATCTATTTTCCTCCGTGACCGTATGATTTTCTTTCCTTCGTTTACATGAACATTATCTTGAACGTATTGTTCGGAATCCGGTTCTCGGAATATCCAAGTTCTCGGAATATGATGAGTACCCATTTCTTGGCTTGATTTCCCTCTTTGAATAAGAGATGATTTTTGATGTGTGCGACAATGTGTCGGACAACACGAATGGTAGTTATGATCAATTTTGCTGCGCTGCGATGCACGGGCAAAACAAACCAGAAGGAGACGTTCTATGGAAAATATGACCCCTATTTATAAGGAGATTGCTCCGCGGCTCAGGGGCCTGAGAGATTCCATGGATCTGTCCGCTGAAGCTATGGCTGGCGACTTGGGACTTCCTGTGGAAGAAGTGGAAAAATATGAATCCGGTGAAATTGAAATCCCGGTAAGTTACCTTTTCCGCGTTGCCCAGAAATATCATGTTGATCTGACGGTCCTCATTTCCGGAGACGAGGCCCATTTACACGACTATTCTCTGGTTAAATCAGGGAAAGGCCTTTCCGTCGAGCGACGTAAAGACTATGATTACAAAAGCTTGGCCTATCGTTTGTTGGACAGAAAAATGGAACCTTTTTATATTAAGGTGCCACCCAAAAATGTTGAGGATTTGAGTTACAGCCACCATGAAGGGCAGGAGTTCATTTATATGCTCAAGGGCCGGCTGGAAATTTATCTTGGGGACAAAATTTTTGTCATGGAACCTGGTGACAGCTTTTATTTTGACTCCAGCACGCCTCATGCATTGCGCGCTCTGAATGCTGCCAATGCTGAATTTCTTGATGTGATTATCTAGGGAGATGAAGAGATGGTGGTGTTGTCTTCCCCCCATGTAGCTCTTCAGGCTCCCTGCGTATGTCCGTTCGGACGAATTACCCGGTAATCCATGGATAGTTTTGTATCCTCAAAAAATCATGCGGAGAAAACAGCGTGCTCACAAAATTACGACCTGAATCATACGAAGAATTTATTGCAACATTTCATATAGAGGCCCCGGAACACTTCAATTTTGCTTTTGATGTCATTGATGCCAGGGCCCTGGCTAATCCGCAGGAACCGGCCATGATTCATCTGGATGATAAAGGCGTTCGCAGAGAATTCGATTATGGTTTTTTTGCGACCCAATCGTCCCGTCTGGCCCATAGTCTCCAGAAGAAGGGGATCGGTAAAGGCGATACTGTCATGCTTATCCTTTACCGGCGTATGGAATTCTGGGTGGCCATGCTGGCCCTGCACAAGCTGGGCGCCATTGCCATCCCGTCTCCATCTCTTTTAACGGCTCATGACATCACGGAACGTGTTGCCGTGGCTGACGTACGATGTCTAATTGTGGAAGAAGGCATCGTGCCCACTGTCGAGGCTGCCCGTAAGAACTGCCCCGATCTTAGGCTGCTTGTGCAGGTGGGAGGCGATACTGTTTCCCCCGGGTGGGAAGCCTACGAATCCTTTATCGCACATGCACCGGACTCTTTTCCCCGCCCCAAAGACGCTGCAGGCGGCGATGACCCGCTGCTGATTTTTTTCTCTTCTGGCACTACCGGCCTACCCAAAATGGTTGAACATACGCATACCTATGCTCTCGGTCATATCCTGACCGGCCTCTATTGGCATGATCTTGAGCCCGGCGACATTCATCTTACAGTGGCCGATACCGGATGGGGTAAGGCTGCGTGGGGAAAACTTTATGGGCAATGGATGGCCGGAGCCATTGTTTTTGTTTATGATTTCAGGGGAAAATTCTCGCCTAAAAATTTGCTGCAGGCCGTTGCCGACAATAAGGTGACCTCCTTTTGTGCACCACCGACCGTTTATCGCTTTTTGATCCGGGAGGATCTTACTAAGTTTGATCTCTCGGCTCTGCGTCATTGTACCACGGCGGGTGAGCTTTTGAATTATTCCGTCTTTCAGGCCTGGGAAGAGCTTGTGGGGTTGCCTATTTATGAAGGCTACGGCCAGACGGAGACTGCATTACAAATTGCCACCTTCCCTTGCATGAAGCCCAAACCCGGTTCCATCGGTAAACCTGTACCCGGCTGGGATATTGTTTTGCTGGATGCGGAAGGCACTCCCTGTCCTGCTGGTGTGGAAGGAGAAATCTGCATCAATATCAAAAATGGCAAGCCCTATGGACTGATGGCAAGTTATCTCAAGGAGCCCGAGAAAACGGCTGATGCCTGCTACAATGGGTATTTCCATACGGGTGACAAAGCCTGGATGGATGAAGACGGCTATTATTGGTTTATGGGCCGTGTGGATGACCTGATCAAGAGTTCCGGATACCGGGTCGGCCCCTTTGAAGTGGAAAGCGCTCTTGTGGCCCACGATGCTGTTGTGGAGGCTGCCGTGACGGGGGTGCCTGATCCATTGCGCGGCCAGGCGGTCAAGGCGACCATTGTTCTTGGGCCTGGATACGAAGCTTCAGACGAGCTGACCAAAGAACTGCAGAATCATGTCAAGAAACTGACTGCACCGTACAAATATCCCCGGGTTATCGAGTATGTCACAGATCTGCCCAAAACCATCAGCGGCAAGATCAAACGGGCTGAGATCCGGGCCAGAGATATGGCAAAAATGAAATAGAGGTTGGGTGATACAACGCTACATGGAAGGCCATTTTCCCTGACAGGGAAGATGGTCTTCTGTTTTTTGGTGAAGAACTGCAAGAAAAACCATGGGGAATCCAAAGAACGAACGGGGGAATCCTGGATAGGGGAAACTGGTGCCTTCTTCGGTCGTGTTTATTCGCATGGGAGAGTTCCTCGTACTGTGAATGTTTTTTTTCGCGCGCAGAGACGCAGAGGCGTTGAGAAAGTCATCAGCTTCTGCCTGCGTATTCCTCATACACACTGGCAATCCCTTCTTTCAATCCAATCTCCGGTTTCCATCCGAGTCCGCTTATCCTTGAAATATCCAGAAGCTTTTGGGGCGTGCCATCGGGCTTGTCTGTATCCCAGATGATTTCACCGGTATGGCCCACGCATTTTTGGACCATAAGCGCCAGTTCCTTGATGGTCAGGTCCTGGCCGCAGCCGATGTTCACCAGCCGGGGGGGTTCGCTGCCCAGTTCCATAAGGTGAACGCATCCCCTGGCCAAGTCGTCCACGTGGAGAAATTCGCGTCTGGGAGAGCCTGTGCCCCAGAGAGTGACGGGGTGTTGGCTCTTGAGCTTGGCCTCGTGGAATTTGCGGATCATGGCCGGAAGCACGTGGCTGGTCTCCAGGTCGTAATTGTCCCCTGGCCCGTACAGATTGGTGGGCATGGCCGACCAGTAGCGGGTGCCGTATTCCCGGTTATAAAATTCGCACATTTTGAGCCCGGCGATTTTGGCGATGGCATAGGCCTCATTGGTGGGTTCCAGGGCTGAGGTCAGCAGGTCTTTTTCCTTAATGGGCTGGGGGGCCAGTTTGGGGTAGATGCATGAGGAGCCCAAAAAGAGGAGTTTTTTAACCCCGTTCCTGTAGGCCGCATCTATGATGTTTGTGGCGATGGCCAGGTTCTGGAAGATGAACTGGGCCGGATGGGTGGCGTTGGCTTGGATGCCCCCCACCTTGGCCGCAGCCAGGAAAACATGGTCTGGCCGTTCCGTGGCAAAAAAATTATTGACCGCCTGCTGGTTGCATAGATCCAGTTCGCTGTGGGTGCGGGTGAGGAGATTGGTGTAGCCTTTGCGGGTCAGTTCGCGGCAGAGGGCAGAACCTACAACGCCCCGATGGCCTGCTATGTATATGATAACGTTTGATTTCATGGCTGATGCCTTTGGTGTAGTGGGGTTGATCGAAGGATGGGTGGCCGCAAAAAAAAGGCGGTATTACGGATCGCCTTTTTTGTTGAAGTGGTTTTACTCGTTGTGGTTATGGATTTCAAACCCTGCTTTTTGGCAGAGATTATCCCTGTCGGCTTCCTTGAGGTCGGTCATTACCATTTCCCTGATCAGACCTTCGAAATTTGCTTCCAGGGTCCATCCCAGTTTTTCTTTGGCCTTGGACGGGTCACCCAGAAGAAAATCAACTTCTGTGGGCCTGAAATATTTGGGATCAATGCGTACAACTTCCTTGCCTGTGAGCTCATCCCTGCCGATTTCTTCAATGCCGCTGCCTTCCCAGACAATATTCATGGCCATCTGGGCAAAGGATTTTTCGACGAATTCTCGTACCGAGTGGGTCTCACCCGTGGCAATGACAAAGTCTTCGGGTTCATCCTGTTGGAGCATGAGCCACATGGCCTTGACGTAATCTTTGGCGTGGCCCCAGTCTCGTTTGGAATCGAGATTCCCCAGATACAGACACTCCTGAAGGCCCAGCTTGATCCTGGCCACGGCCCGGGTGATCTTGCGGGTCACAAAGGTTTCGCCGCGCAGGGCG
>JAQVZR010000070.1 GCA_028708105.1 Desulfoplanes sp.
AGAATCCGGCATCTCTTGCCATTCCACGGCTCGGCATTCATCAGGTACATACTGACGTTTGAAACTATTGAGTAACTCATTAACCAGCGGGTAATCAAGTATATCCAGGTGACCCAGTCGGCTGGCACGTTCTCCCGGAAGTCGTGATCCCTGCTGATATGGCATTTATGCGCACCTTCGTGAAGATGGCTGGGGAGTAAACTTGTTTGCTTGGACAGGAATCACAAAGCGGTGCGACCGAGTGAGCATCCGCACATACCCGGTACTGCTCGTTGGCACCTCGGGGAACCAGCGTGATCTCTCTGCAGAGTTTCACCAAGGCCTATTATTGTACGGGCATCCGTCTGGGCTATCTTCTGGCTTCGGAGCAGATCATCGATATTCTCAGGGCGTCCAAGGCTCCATGGACCGTGAGCCGATTTGCCGAGCTGGCCGGTTTGGCCTTTCTTGCAAACCGTGACGCGTATCGTGAACGCAGGCGTAATCTTCCTGCCCTTCGGGAGACCTTTGTTACGAGGTTGGAGTCTACAGGACTCTTTCAGAACATTGTGTCCTCAGAACTCAATTTTCTCCTGGCCAAACTGAGGCCAGGACAGGACGTGGTCCATCTGCAGGAATATCTTCTTGAGCGCAGAATGCTGGTGCGTAGTTGCGACAATATCCCGGGAATGCCTCCCGGATATGTCAGGATGCAGGTCCGGTGCGGGAAGGAGAATCTCGCTCTGGTTGAGGCCTGCGCAAGCTATGCCAGGCTGTAGGCAGGGATGGGGTATATAAACCGGTCAGTCCGGAAAGAGACAAGGCATGCCTTGTCTCTACAATCAATCCCGTCCCCCACCTGTCAACAAGGTCAATAAGGTCCGTATAAATACCTATTCAACTTTGAATAGTGTTCCCCTCATTTTCTGCGCACTGTGCCCTGCCTACTGCGCACTTTTCTCCCTCTTCCTCTCCCCCGTCTCCAAATCATATTTGTTGAAATACCCTCTGGGCGTGATCATCCGGTCGCCTGCTATCTGTGTCTGTGCATTTCCCACAATGACGATGGTCGTCATGTCCACGTTTTCCACGTCGAAATTCCCCAGCTGTGCCGTCCTGATTTCCTGTCCTTCCCGGTAGGCCCTGCGCACGCTGCCTACTGCCACCTGGTCTCCCCGGTGTTTTCTGATGATATCCAAGGCAGTTTTCAGCTGGTCTGAGCGTCGTTTGGATTTGGGATTGTACAGAACGATGACAAAATCGGCCCCTGCTGCGGCTTCGACCCGTTTGAGAATCAGTTCCCAGGGGGTGAGCAGGTCACTTAAGGAGATGGAGGCAAAATCGTGCATCAGCGGGGCGCCCAGCAGTGCTGCGGCTGCGCACAGGGCGGGGATGCCCGGGATAATGGTGCAGGGCACGGTGTTCTGCAGTCCGGTTTTATCCAGATATTCCAGGATGAGCCCGGCCATGCCGTAGACTCCGGCGTCACCGCTGGAGACCACCACGACGTTCTGGCCGTTTGTACAGGCTTCCACCGCCATTTTGGCCCGGTCCAGTTCGTGGCGCATGCCTGTGGCCATGACCTCTTTGCCGTGGGTCAGGTCCAAAGGGAGCAGCTTGATGTAACCGGTATAGCCCACAATGAGATCACTTGTTTCCATGGCATCTCTGGCCATGGGTGCCAGCAGGGAGACATCGCCGGGGCCGAGGCCCACGACGGTCAGGCTACCACTGCAATGGCCAGGGTTATCCGTCCTTTGATCTGCTTGGTTACAAGAAGGCTGGTTTGTCCGGTTTTCTTCAGGGCTGCTGCTTCGCATACGCTTTCAACTCCGATATGTTTTTTGACCATGGATGACGGGGTGGGGATGCTGATCCCCCGCAGTTCGTCGGCCGAATAAAAGGTGAGGGGAATATGTAATGCCGAGGCCGCTTCAAGCATCCCGGCTTCCTTAGCTTTAATGTCGATGCTGACCAGGGAGGCCAGGCTGTCCAGAGCCAGATGATGTTCGTCAAAGACTCCAGTTATAGCCGTCATGATTTCTTCCCGGGTTGTACCTTTGCGACACCCGATCCCGGCGATGAGTACTTTGGGATGAAGGATGAGCGCCTGATCGTCATCGATCATCCGCCAGGTTATTCGGACCAGGGGGGTGTTCTTGGCGTGAAAAGTTTTGTCGCTGACAGGAATGAAACAATTAGCTATGTCAGTGTGTTGTGCACTATCTAGCCGGTACTCAGGATCGTCCAGTTCTACGGGGCGTCCTTCGGCCAGGGCCGCGTTGATCACCTTAATCCGTTGTGGGTTGGCGATGACCAATCCCTGTTTGGCTGCCAGCATGTCCATTGCCGGAACGCCTTCCGTGTCGGTGGCTGTGGTGATCACAGGGGTCCCGCCCGTCAGATCCGCAACCTGTCTAGCCAGTTTGTTGGCTCCACCCAGGTGTCCGGAAAGGAGACTGATGACGTGAGTGCCCTTGTGATCCAGCACAATGACCGCCGGGTCCTGTGTCTTACCCTGTAGATGCGGGGCGATGGTGCGTACGGCAATCCCTGCGGCGGCGATGAAAATATGGTTGTCGTAGGCATGGAAGGTCTGGGCCACAAGGTTGGGCAGGGAGTCAAATCCTCTGATGGGTGTGCCTTCTTCCAGACGCCCGGGTGCGTACAGATCAGCGCTCAGATTTTCGGCGAGGCTGATAGCCAGAGCAATTCCCTGTTTTACCAGCACATAGATGGCGCAGGAACCCGTCATTGATCCCCGCCCGTGCGATAGCCGTGGGCAAAGGTGGGATCGTAGAGCCGGGAGCGTTCCGAAGACTGGTTATCGGCAGGCAGGATCAGGAAGACAGCCTGGCGGATGATTTCCTGTTCACGGGCCACCCGGCTCAGATCGCCCAGCCGGGTACGGATGATTTTTTCACTGGGATGGCCGACCATCTTGGCGATGATCACGGTGGTCTCGGGAGACAGCCCGGCCGTGAGAAGTTCTTTTTCCAGTTCCTCATGCTTGTCGGCAGAAAGGTAGACGGCCATGGAAGAACCATGGGCTGCCATATACCGGATCGCCTCTTTGTCCGGAACCGGAGTGCGTCCGGCCATGCGGGTCAGAATCAGGCTCTGGGTACCGCCTGGAGCGGTAAAGGAGACCTTGGCCCGGGCGGCTGCAGCAAAGGCGGCCGTGACGCCGGGGATGATTTCGTACCCGATACCGGCCCTGTCCAAAAGGTCGGTCTGCTCTTTGACCGCACCAAACAGGGCGGGATCACCCGTATGGACTCGGGCCGCGATACCGCCCGCGCGTACGGTGCGCACCAGCAGGGCATGGGTTTCCTCCAGGGTCAGGGGAGCCGAATCAATGACCTCGGCCGTTGGCCCTGCGGCATCAATGACTTCCCGGGGAACCAGGGAGCCGGTAAACAAAACCAGATCGGCACTCTTGATGATGTTTTGGCCCTTGACAGTGATCAGTTCAGGATCGCCGGGACCGGCGCCTATGAAATATACGTTGGGTTGAAGAGGGGTCATGCGTTCTCCGGTTTGTCGGCCTGGATAATAAATACCGGGTTGAAGGGTTTGAGTCGGGTGGCTCCGGCCACGGGATCGGATATGGAGCCGCTCATCTGGGCAAGGGAACAGGGCCATCCACGATCAGCCATGGTTTTTCGTACGGTCTCCAGGGTTTCCAGCAAAATGGCGTGGATCACCAGGCGTCCGCCGGGTTTGAGGCGGTCCATGGCAGTTGTAAGCACCTGCACGTCTCTGGCTCCGCCCCCCATGAAGATACGGTCGGGATCGGGCAATCCGTTTAAGGCTTCGGGCATGGTGCCAAGGACGGGTTCCACCAGCCAGGCTCGGAAACGACGGATGTTTTCCCGGATCATGTCCATCCTGTGGGGTTTGGCCTCCACGGCAAAGGCCTGTCCCCGGCGCAGGAGGGCGGCGCCTTCGATACACACGCTGCCGCATCCAGCACCAAGATCCCATACAATGTCGTCCGGATGCAGGTGCAAAGTCGCCAGCCCTGCGGCACGGACCAGGGATTTGGTGATCAGCCCCCGCTCGTGGACAAAGGCGGAGTCGGCAGTGCCGAAACAGAGGGGGCGAAAATCCTGCTGCTCAATAATCACAAAGGAAAGGGACGAATCGCGGCGCTGCTGTGCTTCTTCCAGGGTCAAGGAGACGGTCTGTTCCTTTGGACCTTCCAAATCTTCAAAGATATGGAAAATGCAACGGGTCAGCCCCCGGTTCAGACAGGCCCCGGCAATGCGGGCGGGAGAATTGGTTGCATCTGTAAAAATACCGGTGAGGGGGTGGTGAGTCAGGGAGGCGAACAGGGGTGCCCAGTCGTTCCGGCCGTGTAACGAGACCACGTCCAGGTCCTTGATCCCTTTGCCCAGTCGTGCCGCCGCTGTCTGGGGAGTGGAGAGGCCCGGATGGATGCGTACCCGGGAAATGCCCATTTTTTTGATCAGAGTAGTGCCGATACCAAAGGTGAGAGGATCGCCGTCGGCCAGGACCACGATCCGCGTACCCGCCCGCTCTTCCTGGTCCAGGATTTCCAGAACATGGGAAAGGGACGGGGCAAGCCCCTGTTTTTTGCCCGGCGCATGGGGAAACAGGGCCAGCTGGCGGTTTCCTCCGGCCAGGATCTCGGCCTGGTCGATTAAGTGCCTATAGGCTGGAGGGAGAAAGTCGGGATTCAGCCCCAATCCGATAACCTCGATCATGGTGTTTCCCGGGTAAGAGTTGAACAAAGGAGGGTGCCGCTGAAATCAAAGAGGCAGTAGTCCACGCAGGGCTTGCCCTTGCCGTATTCTAGGGCTCGCTGCCGTGCTCTATGGACCAGGGCTTCGTAATAGCGTTCGTGTCCGGGTTCACGGGAAATCATATCCTGGATCTGCATGGCCGTGTTGGCCCGGGCGATTTTCATCCCTATCTCCAAGGAAAGGCCCAAATCCGTCCACCAGGCGGCCAGGGTGGCAAAGTCAATTTTCGAGTTTTTTGCGTGGGTGTTGGGATGGCCCAGGGCCTGCTTGACCAGTTTGCCGAAGAATACTCCCCAGACCACATGGTCCATGCCTAGTTTCGCGGCCAGGATCATGGAGGGGGCAAAAAAATCAGCCACGGTGATAAAAGATTCTTCCGGCCATGCGGGCAAAAATGACTGAAGCAGACGTTCGCTCCGCCCCCCGGTGTTGAAGGCGATGCTGGTCTGATCCAGGGCACGGGCCGTACGCAGACATTGTCTGATGGTGGTCAGGTAGGCCGCATTACTGAAAGGTTTCACCGTGCCCCGGGTGCCCAGGATGGAGATCCCGCCCACAACGCCCAGGCGGGGATTGAGGGTCTTTGGGGCCAGCTGTTCTCCCTCGGGCACTTCGATGGTCACTTCTACCCGTCCCGTCACTTCATATTTTCCTAGAAGATCCCGAATGGTTTGAGTCAGCTGCGCCCTAGGGGCCGGGTTAATGGCCGGTTCTCCCACGGCAACGGGCAGTCCCGGCTTGGTCACTCTGCCCACCCCCCGACCACCCAGAATGCACACCAGGGTGACGGGAACGTCTTTTTGCAGGGAAACCACGCACTGAATGGGAGTCTCGTGGGTCACGTCAGGGTCGTCTCCGCCATCCTTGATGACGGTTACTCTGACCCCGTCTTTTTCTTCTTCGTAGGCGTGCACAGGCAGAGTGAGTTTTTTGCCCAGGGGGGTGAGGATAGTGACCTGCGTGGGGGATTCTCCGGTGAGAAGATGGAGCAATCCCGCATGAGCCGCGGCTGTGGCTGAACTACCCGTGGTATACCCGTATTTGAGTTCTTTGGTCATGAGAATTTTTCTCCTGCACAGGCCCTGACAAAAGAGGGGGCCAGATCCGGATTGGAGCCGAAATGGAGATGGATGTAAGAGCCCAGAGTGCGGTATTTGAGGAGTCCTCTGCTCTTGGGACAGGGCCCTTTACGGTCGGTTGTCTGGTAGATGTTCCGGGCCAGGGCGTCGGTTTCCTGCATGGTTGAATAATGGAATTCGTGTCCCCTGAACCGGGAACCCTCCGGACCCAGAATGGAGGATTCCGCAAGGGTGACCTCTCTGTAACCCAGGGCAGCGAACCTGTTCTGCATGACGCAGGCGCAGTCAAAAATCCCGGCCATTTCGTAGGAGGTTCCCTTTTTGTCCTGCAGGGTTTTCATAAGGTACATGAACCCTCCGCACTCGGCATACACGGGTCTGTCCTCCAAACAGAATGCTTTGATTGCATCCCGCATGGAGGAGTTGTCTGCCAGGGTGGGGGCAAAGAGTTCCGGATATCCCCCCCCAAGATACAGGCCGTTGAGATTCTCGGGCAGTTCCGTGTCTTCCAGGGGAGAAAAGAAAACCAGAGTTGCCCCGGCCTGTTCCAGGGCTCGCAGGTTTTCCCGGTAATAGAAGCAGAAGGCTTTATCCCGAGCCACGCCCACGCGGACTCTTTCGGGTTTACAGGGGATTCCACATGAGAAGCGCGCGAGAGCAATGGGTGGCAGGTCGTTTGCCAGTTTGCGTACGTCCATAGTTGAATCGACCCAGCTGGCCAGTTCTCGGGTTCGCGTTATGCTTTCCATCTCGTGGGCCATGACCAGGCCCAGGTGACGAGAATTTATGGCCAGATCGTCATTTTTGGGCAGACATCCCAGTACGGGGACGTGAGGACGGCTTGTTTCCATGGCCTGCCTGAGCAGTTCTCCATGGCGGGTGCTGCCCACTCTGTTGAAGATGTGTATGACCAACTAATTCCATTTGAAGAACAGCCTCGTCCTCAGACATTGGTTTCATATCAATAGTTTTTCTTTTTACTATTAAATTTGAATTTACTTCTTCTTCATCTATGTCAAAATTCATAGCAAAATCTTCAAACACAGGTTTTGCTTTTTTTGTTTGCATTTTTGTTTTGTTTTTTCTAATTTGTCTCTCTATTTTATCAGATACTAAGTCTATAGAAGCATACAAATCAGAACTTGCTTCTTCCCCTCTAAGAATTACTTTTTTAGCTGGGATAGTTACTTCTACAAGCTGCTCTTTACCTCTTATACGAACTACTACAGTAGCAGTAAGTTCACTTGGATTCTCAAAATATTTATCAAGACGCCCAATCTTTTCTTCTATATATTTTTTGATTGGATCAGTTACATCAATTCTTTGACCTCTAATAATAAATTTCATATCATCGACCTCCATTTTTATTATAACATAACAGTTAATCCAGTAAATAGATTATAAGGATTTCACATAATATCACAAAATTTATTCTATTATGTGAGATAAGTAAATGTGTTCATTGGGACACCAACTTTCCATAATAGTTTACAATTTTATTATAGCATATTTTTATAAAAAAAACTACTTATACTAAAGCAGTTTTTATTTCAACAACGTTCTTAGCTTGAAGCCCTTTTGCAGTTTGAACTAAATCAAATTCTACGAATTGACCTTCAACTAATGTTTTATAACCTTCTGAAAGAATAGCTGAATAATGAATGAATATATCTTCTCCATTTTCATATTCGATAAACCCATATCCTTTAGAATTATTAAACCATTTTACCTTACCACGCATATCTTAAATCTCCCTTCTAGTAATCTTGCTTACAATATAAATATACATTTGTAAAGAAGCGTTTTCAAGAAAATGCAATCATCAAAATTCGACACTTTTTTTGGAAACATTCTAATTATAAAATGAATATAAAATATATACTTGTAGGATGTCTTAAAATACAAAGTTTATGCTCGAAATTAAAAAACAACAGCAAAACTCGACATTTTTTTTGTTTCATACATTACATAA
>JAQVZR010000071.1 GCA_028708105.1 Desulfoplanes sp.
TAGGAGCATCCAGAACGATGGATGCCGGGGTGTACCCGTTATCCAGGGCCGTTGAATAGACAATGGGCTTAAAACCCGATCCCGGCTGACGCGAGGCCTGGGTCGCCCGGTTGTACTGACTCTTGAAAAAATCATAGCCCCCGACCAGGGCCAAAACGTCACCGTTCAGGGGGTCAACGGAAACCAAAGCTCCCTGCACCAGGGGTTCCTGTTCCAGAGCAAGATGCCATATGCCGTCTTTGCCCGGCGGGTCCACAATGGAGGCCCAGACGACATCGCCGGGATGAAGCACATGGCGAACATCTTTGACGGAAGGAACCTCTTCGGGGGCCTTGGTGACATCCGGGGTACGAGCCCAGCCCATGGTCGAGACACCGATCCGTCCCTCATAGGTGCCAAAGCGCACCACGGCCTCCTGCGCATTCACCCCTGTGACCAACACCTGAATCCACTCACCCGGGACCAGGACATCGACCACCAAGGATGCGTCCTCCAAAAAGGCATCTTCATCGCCCACGGCCAGGGTCTTGAGCGGGCCCAGCCAGCCCCGACGTTTGGTCGAAGCCCGAAGGCCATTACGCAGAGCTGTTTCCGCCGGGAGCTGATGAGAAAAATCCATTCCCGTATGCACGGTCAGCCCGCCGTTATAAACCTGATCTTCGCCAAACTGGTGGATAAGCAGTCTGCGGACCTCTTCCAGATAATAGGCTCCCTGCTGCCAGGAGGGGTCCGCCATACTCTTGAAAACGAGCGTGGTTTCCAAAGCATTCTGATATTCCTCTTCGGAGATCCAGCCGAGTTCATGCAGACGCTTCAAGACATAATGCTGACGGACGATGGCCCGCTCCGGATGTTTCAGGGGCGAATATCTGGATGGAGCCTTAGGCAGACCGGCCAGGAGCGCGGCCTGGGCAATGGTCAGATCCGACGCATGGGTGGCAAAATATTCTCTGGCCGCCGCTTCAACGCCATAGGCTCCTGCACCCATATAAATCTGATTAAGATAGATGGTCAGGATTTCGTCCTTGCTCAGATATTTTTCCAGACGATAGGCGAGGATGGCTTCCTTGATCTTACGGGAATAACTGCGCTCAGGGGTCAGCAGCAAGGATTTGATCACCTGCTGGGTGATGGTACTTCCCCCTTGAACGATCCCCCCGGCCAGGACATTTTTGACCGCAGCACGAAAGATACCCGGGATATCGACGCCTTCGTGTTCATAAAAACCGCCGTCCTCTGCCGCCAGAAAGGCCTTACCCACGATGGGAGCCATCTCGTTCAAAGGGACCAAAAAACGCTTTTCCTTATAGAAATAGCCAAGGACATTGTCGTTTCGGGTCAAAACTGTGGTCACCAAAGGCGGATTGTAATCTGTAATTCTGGTAAATCCGGGTAAATCACGGATGGCCCAGAAATACACACCAACTCCCACAGATATGGCAAGCAGAATACCTATGACACCAACAAGGACTACAATTTTCAATGCTTTCATGAAATAGCTCGGGAATAAACAGGAATGGTCACGCCGGAAGATGCGTAGACAGCAAAAACTATTGAGAGGCCTGGGCGGCAAATTTGAGCCGCCCCTTGCCCAGCAGATCGTGTAAATGGATCATCCCTACCAGAGACATATCTCCGTCAACAATAGGCAATACCGTAATTTCTTTGGACTCCATGAGATCTAGGACTTCTGCCGCCGATTGATCAGGATGGGCAAAAAGCGGCTCAGAGATCATGGACTCAGTAATCGTCTGTTCCATATTCAGATTCCCGGAGCAGATCATCCGCCTGACATCGCCGTCCGTGAGCAGTCCCAGCATCCGGTTGTGCTCACCAACGATAACAACAGAGCCCAACCCTCCGGCGTTCAGCACATCCAAAGCCTCTTTGAGGGACGTCTGGGCCGAGATCATCGCCTTTGCTGGCTTATGCATGAGTTCTGAAACCCGAATACTCAGCCGCTGCCCGAGGGCTCCTCCAGGATGAAAACGTTTGAAATCGTAGGCATCGAAGGATTTCCACTCTATCAGGCACATCGCCAAGGCATCCCCGATGGCCAGAGTTGCCGTGGTGCTGGCTGTGGGAGCCAGGCCCAGCGGGCAGGCTTCTCTGGGCACATGGGTAGAAATAACCACATCTGCAAGCCGCGCCATAGTCGAATTCGGATTTCCGGTCAGGGCTATCACCCGGCTCACCAGAGTCTTCAAGGCTGGCAGGATGGCATTAAGCTCATCAGTTTCTCCACTGTAGGAAAGAGTCAGGACGACATCTTCCGGACGGATCATACCCATATCCCCATGGGCCCCTTCCACGGGATGCAGAAAAAAAGAAGGCGTTCCGGTGCTGCTCAAGGTGGCTGCAATCTTGCGGCCCACGAGACCAGACTTGCCGATACCGGTAATGACCACCCGGCCCTTGCAGGTGGCCAGATATTCAAGGGCTGTAACAAAATCGGGGCCGATTCCGTTCTGCACGGACTCAAGCCCCTCACGTTCTATTTTCAAAACTTCTACAGCTTTTTCAATCCATTGCTGCGGAGTTTTGGGTGAAATACCTGTTTCGGTCACGCCGGGTCCCTCATATTATTTATTGTCGCACTCCAAACACATTTTGCCGCACCCCTGGCCGGGAAGCACAGGGTAGACACCATCAAAACAGGCCAGGCAATAGCCATCCTCGCGCCCAAGGGCTTCCTTAAGCCCCTTGATAGTCAGATAGTGGAGAGAATCCAAGCCGATAAACTTGGCGATATCAGGTACGGAATAATTAGCAGCGATAAGTTCGCCTTTGGAAGAAAAATCGATCCCGTAATAACAAGGATTCTTGATGGGTGGACAACTGACCCGCATATGGATTTCCTTGGCCCCCATCTCCCTGAGACGCTTGACATGGGTTTTGATGGTCGTCCCCCGGACGATGGAGTCCTCAATAATGACAATCCGCTTACCCTTGATCATGCTCTTGACCGGATTGAGTTTCACCCGGGCCGAAAAATCGCGCATATTCTGGGTGGGCTGGATAAAGGTTCGCCCTACATAATGGTTCCGGATCATGGCATTTTCATAGGGCAGTCCTGATTCCTGGGAATAGCCCACTGCTGCGTACATACCCGAATCGGGGAAAGGCATGACATAGTCGGCATCGACCGGAGCCTCTCTGGCCAGAATAGCACCCATCCGTTTCCTGGCCGCATATACTTCCTGATCAAAGACAATGGAATCAGGACGGGCAAAATAAATCAGTTCAAAAGCGCAGGAGGCACTGACGTCGGGTTCCGCATACTGGATACTGGTAAGCCCACCCTCTTCAATGACCAGCATCTCTCCAGGCCGGATACAGCGCATATACTCAGCCTCAAGAAGATCAAAGGCACAGGTCTCGGATGCCAGCACATAGGCGGTCCCCACCTTGCCCAGAGCCAACGGACGAAACCCCCAGGGGTCACGGATGGCGATAAGCTTATTATCTATCTGCAGGAGCAGACTGAAAGCCCCTTTCAGTTGCGAGCAAGCCTTGGCAACGGCTTCTTCTATGGAGTTTCCATTCATATACTTGGCAATGAGATGCATAACAATCTCACTGTCCATGGTTGTCTGGAACAAGGAGCCCGTAGATTCAAGTTCTTCACGCATTTCCACGGTATTTACCAGATTGCCATTATGAGCCACAGCCATATGATGCCCTTTATAACGGACCAAAAAGGGCTGGGCGTTCCGGATCAGAGATGCACCGGTCGTGGAATAACGGGTATGCCCGATAGCAATATCACCCTTAAGCTGATAACTCAGATGACTTTCGTCAAAGACGTCGGCCACGAGTCCCATGCCACGCTGTTCCCTGAGCTTTTCACCATCCCAGGTAACGATCCCGGCGCTTTCCTGGCCGCGATGTTGTAATGCGTACAGGCCGAAATAGGTCATTCTGGCCGCTTCCGGGTGTCCGTATATGCCAAATAATCCGCAATATTCTTTTTTCATGGAGTCAAGTATGTACCAAGTTATGAGGTGGGCGGCGCACCTAAAAAGCCATGCGCCAATTACGAACGTTACAACTTACATCAGCCGACGTTTGAGCTCGCTTTCACTGTAATATTCCTGCAGGCTCTTGACTTCCATCTCACAACACGACCGTTTCTTTACAGCAAAGGCCATGGCTTTGGCACCGGTCAACGTGGTGCTGTAGGGAAGTCCGTACAGCACCGCAGCCCGACGCAATGCCGAAGAATCCTGAATAGTCTTTTTGCCCGAGGAAGTATTGATCACAAACTGGATTTCACCATTTTTAATGGCATCGACCACATTGGGCCGCCCCTCGTAGACCTTGTTCACAAGCACCGTTTCGACACCATGCTCGGCAAAGAAGGTTGCCGTCCCCCGGGTAGCCATGATCCTGAACCCCAAGTCCTTGAAAATTTTAGCCGACTCGATAATTCCGATCTTGTCCTTATCATTCACAGAGATAAAAATGGTTCCAGACGTAGGCAGATACAGTCCCGCAGCCATCTGACTTTTCATATATGCCAGACCAAGGGAAGGATCGATACCCATAACCTCCCCTGTGGAACGCATCTCCGGGCCAAGGATGACATCGACTCCAGGAAAGCGGTCAAAAGGCAGCACTGCCTCTTTAACAGAATAATAACCGCGCTTACGCAAAGACCAGGGATCAAGATCCCGAAGTTTCTGTCCCCAAAGAATTCTGGTTGCAAACCGGGCCAAAGGAACACCCGTGGCCTTGCTTACAAAAGGTACTGTGCGCGAAGCCCTGGGATTGACTTCGATAATATAGATCCGATTATCTTTGACCGCAAACTGGATATTCATCAGGCCGACGACTCCCAGCTCCTTGGCCAGAGCTTTAGTCTGCCGCCGGATCTCGTACACAAATTCATCATCAACCGTATGCGGAGGGAGGACACAGGCCGAATCACCAGAGTGGATACCCGCTTCTTCTATATGCTCCATAACACCGGCCACATAACAATCATCACCGTCACTTAATGCGTCCACGTCCATTTCGATGGCATTTTCCAAAAATTTATCCACCAGAATGGGGTGCTCAGGGGAAACCACGACAGACTCCCGGAAATAGGTCCGCAGATCAGTTTCATCATACACGATTTCCATGCCCCGGCCCCCAAGGACATAGGAAGGCCGTACAACCACCGGATAGCTGATGCGCTGGGCAATGGTCACGGCTTCTTCCACGGACATGGCCGTGCCGTTCTCCGGCTGCAGAAGATCCAGTTTTTTGATCAGGGCCTGAAAGCGTTCCCGATCCTCAGCCCGATCTATACTATCGGGCGAGGTTCCCAGAATAGTCACCCCGGCTCTTTGCAAGGCAACAGCCAGATTAAGGGGGGTCTGCCCACCGAACTGGACAATAACGCCGTCGGGCTGTTCCTGTTCAATAACATTTAAGACATCCTCTTCAGTCAAGGGCTCAAAATACAGCCGATCCGAGGTGTCATAATCGGTACTCACCGTCTCCGGGTTGGAATTGACCATGATGGATTCAACGCCCATTTCCTTGAGGGCATAGGAAGCATGGACACAGCAATAGTCAAATTCAATGCCCTGGCCGATACGGTTGGGCCCGCCGCCTAAAATGACAACTTTATGCCCCTGGCTTTTACGGGCTTCGTTTTCTTTTTCGTAGGTGGAATAAAAATAGGGCGTGTAGGCCTCAAATTCTGCAGCGCAGGTGTCCACGAGCTTATAGGTAGGCACAATGCCGGCATCAATCCGCAGTTTACGGATATCGCCTTCACTCTTCTTCCAGAGTGTGGCCAGCTGCCGGTCGGAAAAACCATTTTTTTTGGCTTTTTTGAGTAAGGCCACCATCGCCGGATTGCCGGCGGAAACGCTGTGCTCCAGGCCAGCCTGTTTGAGCTCCCGTTCCAGATCGATGATCTGCTGGATCTGATCCAGAAACCAGGGATCAATGGACGTGGCGTCAACAATCTCTTTTTGGGAAATACCGGACAACAGCGCCCTTCTGACCTTAAAGATACGGGTGGAACATGCACGGCGCAAACCCGCCAGCTGGTCTTCCCGATCAGGGCGGTCCGCATAAAAATACTTTCCCAGCCCGGGGAATCCTGTTTCCAGGGAACGCACACCTTTTTGCAAGGCTTCCTTGAAAGTCCGACCAATGGCCATGGTCTCGCCCACACTCTTCATGGACGTCGTGAGATAATCTTCGGTACTGGGAAATTTTTCAAAGGTGAAACGGGGAATTTTAACCACACAATAATCAATGGCCGGTTCAAAGGAAGCCATGGTCTCCCTGGTGATATCATTGGGTATTTCATCCAAAGTATACCCAATGGCCAGCTTGGCCGCTATCTTGGCGATGGGAAACCCGGTAGCTTTAGACGCCAGAGCCGAGGACCGCGAAACGCGGGGGTTCATCTCAATGATCATCATTTCCCCGTTGGCGGGGTTGATGGCAAACTGGACATTTGATCCACCGGTCTCCACGCCGATTTCGCGCATGATGGCCAGTGCTGCGTCACGCATTCTCTGATATTCTACATCGGTCAGGGTCTGAGCCGGGGCCACTGTTATGGAATCTCCGGTATGCACACCCATGGGATCAAAATTCTCAATGGAGCAGATAATCACGCAGTTATCATTTTTATCCCGCATGACTTCCAGTTCATATTCTTTCCATCCAAGCAGGGATTCTTCGAGCATGATCTCGCTCGTCAGGCTGGCAGCCAATCCTTGACCGGCAATATCCTCTAAATCCTCACGATTATAGGCAACGCCGCCGCCTGTTCCACCCAGTGTAAAGGCCGGCCGGACAATAAGCGGGAACGAAAGTTTGGCCGCCCAGATCCTGACATCATCAAGGGTTTTCGCGATGCCGCTTTTGGGAACCTTGAGACCGATATGTTCCATGGCCTTGCGGAACTGACTCCGGCTTTCAGCCTTCTGGATCACGGGCAAAGATGCCCCGATCATTTCGACCCCATATTTTTCCAGGACACCGGCTTCGGCAAGAGCAACAGCCGTATTCAAACCGGTCTGTCCTCCCAAGGTGGGCAGCAAGGCATCAGGGCGTTCCTTGGCAATGATTTTGGCTACGGTCTTCGGTTCAATGGGCTCCACATATGTCTTATCCGCAAGCTCAGGATCGGTCATAATAGTGGCCGGATTGGAATTCACGAGGATAACCTCATACCCTTCCTCCTTGAGCGCCTTGATGGCCTGAGTTCCGGAATAATCAAATTCACAACCCTGACCGATAACGATAGGGCCGGATCCTATGAGCATAATTTTATGAATATCTGTTCTTTTAGGCATGGATTATTTTGTCTGGGATGGGGTGTAATTCAGGGGTTTAACACGAAGTCTCAACAGCGAGGAGGTGTAAGCTATTACCCCTCGGCGGGCAAGCGATTTCAGACAGGCCGAACAGGCATCGGATGTCAGTTCGGTCATCCGTGGAAGGGCATCTTTGTAGGTGGATAATTTCCCCTTAGAATCCAGATAAAACAGCGTGGCCAGAACAATCTTCTCATCCCGGGAAAGGTCCGGATTTCCCAAAATGGCCTTGCGGAATTCTTCAGGCAGCTCAAGAAGCCGCTTCAGTCCCGCTTCTTTAAAAAAAGTATCCAGGGAGGGCATAGATCACGACCGGTAAGGGAAAAAAGATACAGGAACAGGATAGAGGATAAAGAACAGTTCTCTTCCTCCATCCTGCGGTTCTTTACATCCATGATGCAGGTGAGGGTTGTGTACATCACATGCATGGAGCCGTCCCGTTCAAGATCTCATACGCTGCGCATT
>JAQVZR010000072.1 GCA_028708105.1 Desulfoplanes sp.
CCCGTTCCCCCAAGCACACGAATGCACTTAGCCATACGAGCACCGCTATTATCACATACTGTAAGTTTTGATTCAGTTTGTATCATAATTACTTAGCCTTTTCTACGATTCTGACCTGGAAATCCGCCCCCGGCGACGTGTATTCAGCCGTCAAGGAAGCTGTTTCCCTTGGCTACCGGCATATTGATTGTGCTCATATTTATGGCAATGAGGCCGAAATCGGAACCGCATTTGCGGAACTGGACGTACCGCGCAAAGGCCTGTGGGTTACATCCAAACTCTGGAATAATGCCCACGCTCCTGAAAATGTACTCCCGGCTCTTGAAAAGACCTTAAGTGACCTGCAGCTTGAATACCTTGATCTGTATCTGATCCATTGGCCTGTTCATTTTAAGGCCGGGATTGTTTCTCCGGCCGACGGGTCGGAATTTCTGCCCTGGGATGCCATCCCTATTCTGGAAACATGGACGGCTCTGGAGGCATGTATGCACAAGGGATTGGTCCGCAACATAGGGGTGAGTAATTTCAGCACCGCAAAGCTGCAGACCCTTCTTGACGGTGCAAAAATTCCTCCGGCCATGAATCAGATTGAGATGCATCCCTATCTGCAGCAGCGGGATATGAAGGCCTTCTGCGCTGAACACAACATTGGTCTGACCGCATATGCCCCTCTTGGTTCCGGTGATCGTCCTGCGTCACTTAAACACGACGATGAACCGAGTCTTCTGCATCATCCTGTTATCGTATCCGTGGCCCAAAAACATAACGTTGGAGTAGGGGCGGTCCTTATCAGCTGGGCCTTGCAACGCGGTACCGTGGTTATTCCCAAGTCTGTCAATCCCGGACGGTTGAAGCAGAATTTTGATGCCGTGAATCTGGTTCTGGACACTGAGGACATTCAGGCTATCAACGACCTGGATGCGGGCTATCGGTATGTTGATGGGAAATTCTGGACTGTGGCAGGGTCGTCATATACTCTAGAAAATTTGTGGGACTTGTAACCAGCTCCAAGCTGTTATCACAGAGAGAACGGCCGCCGTTCCGGGATCATCCGGGAAGGCGGCCGTTGTTGTATTGGGAGAGAGAAAATCTCGGTGACGTATCGTTGTGGCGGGAAGGGCGGATTTTAGGAAACGATTATCCGGTTTTTTTAGTACCCTTGGTGATGAGGTCATGCTTTTCTGCCGCAGCGGTGAACAAAAGATTTGAAGAAATTGATGCAACCCCGCAGGCATAGGCTGAGTCTGGCCCCGGGATACTATACCCCTCTTTGAATCAGTGTGGTATCCCGGCATTGTGAAGGGAGAAGGGTGATGCGGCCTGTGGAGGGATGACCCTGGTGTCCGATGGAAAAAAGAACAGGGCCAACAGCCAGCAGCAAGGGACCGCCTTGGCCACAATCTATATATTCTGCTTGAAAATTGACAATAGTGAATATTCGTGTATAAACATTTTGTACACGAAATACTTAGCGGCGATTATTTTTACTATGCTGTAGTTTCATTTTTTATTTCACAAGGAGTGTTACAGGCAGATGGTAACTCAATATGCAGCTGATATTCTCCAATCATTGCGTAGAATTATTCGATCCATTGATCAGCATAACAAGAGGCTGAGCAAGGAATATACAATGACCATTCCCCAATTGGTCTGTCTGCGCCAAATGGCCAAAGAGGGAGAAACAACAACGGGCAATCTGGCTAAGATGGTCTTTTTGAGCCAGGCCACGGTGACCGGTATCCTGGACAGATTGGAAGGCAAGGGACTGATTACCAGAGAACGCAGCCGCAAGGACCGCAGGCAGGTTTTCGTTGATCTGACGGAAGCCGGGCATAAACTCACCGAAGAAATGCCCTGGCCTTTACAAGAGCGTTTTGCCCGCAGTCTGGCTTCTCTGAGCGACCAGGAACAAGAGCAATTCGATAGCATGCTCAAGAAACTGGTGCTGATGATGGAAGTCCCTAAAATCCCCCTCTGGCCTTACGGAACTGAAGACTCACTATCCCCAGACTCTCTTCAGGAGACAAGCGCGTCCCCTGAAGAAGGTGTAGCCCCCAAAAACGAAAAATCGGACCAGTAACAGGAGTGATATATATGGACAAGATACGTATCGAAAATCTTTATAAAATTTTTGGTCCTAAGCCGGGCAACGCCATGAAAATGCTGGCTCAGGGTTTGGATAAAAAAGCAGTGCAGGAAAAAACCGACATGACAGTGGGCGTGGACAACGCCAGTTTTTCCATCCAGGCCGGAGAAATTTTTGTCATCATGGGCCTTTCGGGTTCGGGCAAATCAACCTTGGTGCGCATGCTCAACCGGCTTATCGAACCCACCGCGGGCAAGGTTTTTGTGGATGACCAGGAAGTAACGGCCATGAATCCCAAGGAACTGGTTGCCTTCAGGCGGCGTAATATGAGCATGGTCTTTCAGTCCTTTGCTTTGATGCCCCATTTGAACGTCCTTGAAAATGCGGCCTTTGGCCTCGAACTGGCCAACGCGGATAAGGCAAAACAAACGGAAAGGGCCATGGAAGCCCTGGAACAGGTTGGTCTGGCGGGTTGGGAGAATTCCTATCCGCCTCAACTCAGTGGCGGGATGCAGCAACGGGTGGGTCTGGCTCGTGGATTGGCCGTTGATCCGGATATCCTGCTCATGGACGAGGCCTTTTCCGCCCTGGACCCCCTTATCCGTACCGAAATGCAGGACGAGCTGCTCAATCTTCAGGAAGAACACCAGCGGACCATTGTCTTTATCTCCCATGACCTGGACGAGGCCCTGCGCATTGGCGACCGTATCGCCATCATGGAAGGAGGCCGTATCATCCAGGTGGGCACGCCCGAAGAAATTCTGCAAAATCCTGCCAACGATTATGTCCGGGCCTTTTTCAGAGGGGTTGATCCTTCCAATGTCCTTTCCGCCGGGGATATCGTTCGTGACAGCTATCCCACCATTATCCGCACCAAAACAGGCAGCCTGAGGGCAGCCCACGAAATTCTGAGCGGGAGCGAACGCGATTACGGGTATATTCTGAACGCCAAACGTCAATTTCAGGGCATTGTTTCTTCGGATACCTTAAACGACGCCCTGGACGCAGAGGCCAAAAGTCTTGATATGGCTTTTCTCCCCAATACCCGGGCCGTTGATGCCTCCATGAGCATGCAGGACATCCTCCCCATTGTGGCCTCCAATCCCTGGCCTGTACCCGTGGTGGATGAAAGCGGCAGATACAAGGGCGTGGTTTCCAAAAACCGTTTTTTGCGTACCCTTCACCGCACGGAAAAGGCGCGTAACGGTCATGCCCAAAAATAGCATATCATCGGGGATAAATAGTTCGAGTATATTCCCTGAATCCGTAACCGGATTCGGGGAAAGAGGAGAAAAAAAATATGTTTGAAGAAAGTGTTATACCCGTGGATGTATGGGTTTCGCAATTTGTCGATATGCTGGTGGACAATCATCGGGATATTTTCCAGGCCATGAAATGGCCCATAGAATATCTCCTCAACGGTCTGGACATGGGGCTCAATAGCTTGCATCCCTTTATCGTCATTGCCGTGTTTGCCCTTGCGGCCTGGAAATTTTCCGGAATCCGGCTGGCCGTTTTTTCTGTGGCTTCCATGGTGCTGGTGGGCCTGCTGGGCCTTTGGGAGGATTCCATGACCACGTTGGCCATGGTCCTTGCCTCGGTGATCATCTGCACTCTCATGGGGGTTCCCCTGGGAATCCTTGCCGGTCGCAGTGACCGGTTCGAAGCGGGCATGCGTCCTGTTCTGGACGCCATGCAGACCACTCCGGCCTTTGTCTATCTCGTGCCCATTGTGATGCTCTTTTCTGTGGGAAATGTGGCCGGTGTACTGGCAACCATCATTTTTGCCCTGCCCCCCATCGTCCGTTTAACCAGTCTGGGCATCAGACAGGTGCATCCGGAACTGGTGGAAGCGGCTCAGGCCTTTGGTGCGACCAATTGGCAGGTACTGCGCAAGGTGCAGATTCCCCAGGCCCTGCCCACCATTCTGGCCGGACTCAACCAGACTATCATGATGGCCTTGTCCATGGTTGTCATTGCCGCCCTCATCGGTGCCGGTGGTCTGGGATCGCCCGTTGTCCGCGGTCTCAACACCCTTGATATCGGTGGAGCCGTTGTGGGCGGGCTGGGTATTGTGCTCATGGCCATTCTCCTAGACCGCCTCACCCAGTCCATGGCCCGGAAATAAATTGTTACGAACCCTCAACGTGTAGGAGATGGAGATGACTATGACATTTCGCAACATACTCCTGTCTATGGCGATGCTTTTTTTGACGGTATCCACCGTCCATGCCTTGAATATGAAGCCCGGAAAAGGGGTTACCGTCCAGCCGGCCCGGGCCACCTGGAACACCGGTTTTTTTCAGGAGGCCCTTGTACGTCAGGGACTGGAGGAACTGGGATATAAGGTCAAGCGTGCCAAGGACCTTACCAATCCTCTCTTTTATAAGTCTGTGTATCTCGGCGATGTGGATTATTGGACCAACGGGTGGTTTCCCATCCATAATCCTCAGCTGCCGAAACATTTTTTTGAAAAGGCTGACATCTATGGCTATGTAGTCAAGGCCGGCGGACTGCAGGGCTACCTGGTTTCCAAGCGGGAGGCCGATAAATTCGGCATTACTTCTCTTGCGGATTTCAAACGTCCTGAAGTCAAAAAGGCTTTTGACGACAACGGTGACGGCAAAGCCGATCTGACGGCCTGCCCGCCGGGATGGGGATGTGAAAAAGTCATTGCGCATCATATGAAGGTATATGACCTCGAAAATGATATCAATCCTATCAAGGCCTCGTATGAGGCGGGCATGGCCTCGGCGTTGGGCAAGTACAAAAGCGGTGGTCCGGCCTTTTTCTATACCTGGGCCCCCAACTGGACCATTTTCAAATTCAAACCGGGCAAGGATGTTGTCTGGATCAATGTGCCGGAAATCAATCCTACAGAAAGCCAGAAACCCGTTGTGGAAAAACTGACGGCGTATGGTGTGGAAGGAGCGGTCAGCGATCCGGTTAAACTCGGTTTTGTGGCCGCTGATATCCGTATCGTGGCCAATAAAAAATTTATCAACGCCAACCCGGCTATTAAAAAGTTTTTCGAGATTTTCAAACTTCCTCTTGCTGATATCAATGAGCAGAATACCCGCATGAACGATGGTGAAAAATCTTCCCGGGATATCAAAAGACACGTGACTGAATGGATCGCCAAGAACAAGGTCACGTGGGACGGCTGGCTTGCTGAGGCCAGAAAGGCGGCCGACTGAGCTGCTCCGGAAAAAATCCGAAACCAAACCATAGGACAAGGGACTGATCCAAAAGGGTTGGTCCCTTTTTTGGGTCCCATACGTTAAATCAAACCCACTTTGCCCTATGACGTTACACAAAAACCCGGTCGATGTGCATATCACACCGACCGGGTTTTTGTGTGCCTAAATGCTGTTGGGTAGGAATATACGGAGCGATCAGCCAGGCCTGCTTCGTATTTTTATACATTGCATTATCTTGCCCCGAGGGTTGTTACTTCCCCTTTGCTGTTGTCTTCTCTTCCAGGGGCTTTTTGGTGCGGGATGCTGGTTTGGCAATGATTTCTAAATAAAAGGATTCAAGCTTTTGTTCTTCGGCCTGATCAATGCTCGTAGTAATAGCAGAGACGTGAATAGCCTCGCTATGCTCCTGGTCAATTCCGAACCGGCAGTCAAAATCCCAAAAATCGGCATCCGGGGGGAGATCTTTACCTCGTTCCCGTTTGATATATTTTTTCACTTCATGTTTGATGGATTCAACAAGCCTGGGAACTTTGATCTTGGGATGGGTTAAATGAAACGTTTTTTTCATGGCTACTTCCATTGGGTTGACTGTATAATAACATGCAAATGAATGTTGATGAACCTTTACGATTTTTTGTCCGCATAGACATGGTCCTGCTGATCGGCGATACCTTCCGTACGGGACGGATTCTGTTGCCCGGCCGTTCAGGTCTGTCAAACTGGTATCGTTGATACGTGGGAGGATGTAGATCCGGCAAGCTTTTATTGGGTGTAAAAATCAACATAGATCAATAGGCCTCATAACTATTTTCAGTCGATCAGTTTTTCCCTCATAACTTGAGGACTCAATAAACGGCCCACAGCATGTCCCTTGGTTGTTCGGTCTACTCCAGCATCTGTTCTTTTTTTTGTCCAAGCCGTGCTTTTTGGGACAGGGCAATACCTGAAGCGCTCACCAAGGTAAGCACGATAAAACAATGATGCATGGCCGAAAGAAAGCGGGGTGCGCTCTCGGCATTTAATGCCACGGGGCCTATGATGAGAGCAAACATGCCGCTGATGAAGACCAGACCGAAGGTCATCCCCGTGGTTCGCGCTCCGGCGACCACGGCAGAGGCCACTCCGTAAAACTCGGGCCGTACCGCGCCCATGATGATCGCCGTGTTGGCGGTGGCAAAGATGGCACTGCCCGCTCCGCACAAGGCGAGGATTGCGAGAAGGTGGGGCAGGGAAGCCTGGGGGCCAAGGAGTATTGCGCCGCCCAGACCGAGGGTCGCGAGGCTCATGCCAAGAGTGGCAATATGATGGGCGGGCCACCGTTCGCACCAGTTGCCGGAGATCAGGGAAAAGATCACCTGCACGACGGGCTGGGCCATGAGGATAATGCCGGCATGGCTTGCGGTCATACCCTGGGCCACCTGCAGGTAGAGGGAGAGCAGAAAGGTCACGCCAAATGTTGCCGCATAACTGATAAACTGCACGGCACTTCCGAAGGAAAACGCCGGGTTGCCGCTAAAAAGGGTCATGTTGAGCAGGGGTGCCTTGGCGTATTTTTCCCACAGGACAAAGCTTGCCAGGGCGATCAGACCACCCGCCAGCAGTACTATGCCGCCCCTATCCTGCAGATGGGAACCGCCTTGGGACACCATGATCATGCCCATGGCGCAAAAGATGGCTCCGGGCCAGTCGAAACGTACGCCCCTGGCGATGACCGGGCGCACAGGCAGGGTTTTTAGGGCCAGGAAAAATCCCAGCAGACAGGGGAAGGCGCCGCCGTAAAAAATCCAACGCCATCCCAGATGGGTAACGATGATACCTCCCAGCCACGGTCCGGCGGAGAGACCTAGATACACGCCTGCTGAGGCAAATCCCAATGCCTTGGCCCGTCCTTTGGTGGGGTAGAGATCTGCGAGGATGGCAAGTCCGGTGGAGATCATCATGGCGCCGCCGCATCCTTGAAAAATGCGCAGGACAATGAACTGGTCAATGCTTTTGCTCAGTGGCAGAATGAAACTGATGAGGGCAAAAAACAGAATGCCCCCGGCAAAGGTCGCGCCCCGTCCTATTTTGTCGGCCAGGCGGGTAACCGGCAAAAACAACATGGCCGCAGCGGAGATATAGCCGGATTCCACCAGTCCGAGTCGGGATGCGCTTGCCCCGAACTCCTGCCCCAATGCGGGAACCGCCACGGCCACGGCAGAGAGCATGAAGACCAGGGCGAACTGGGAGAGGGTGATGGTATACAAACCCGCCGTGCGTTCATCCATTGTACCCATGGCATCTCCCGTTATTTTCCAGCAGTGTATCCACATTGACGACGACCCGATCCAGCAGACTGAGAAAGAGCATCTTTTCCTCGCGCGAGAAACCCGTCAAAATCATTTCATTGTGTTTGATGAGAATCTCAAGGAGATCGTCGGC
>JAQVZR010000073.1 GCA_028708105.1 Desulfoplanes sp.
AGAAAATGCAGGGCATCCCCATTCGTCTCACTTCCCGGCTGGCAGACGCACAAGGTCTGCAAAACATTCCTGGCGCTCCGGGCAATGGCCTTGGCGATACCCATGACATCGATTCCCTGTCGGGGGGTCAAAATAACCAGCAAGGCATGAATGCGGGATTCACCAGCCACAAGCTCCATGATCCTTGCATATATTTCTTCCCCGGCATTTGATCCCATATCCACAGGATTATAGACATTGCAAAACCCGGGAACCAACTCACGGATACCGGCAACACACGAAGCATCAAGACGCGGCAGATCCAATCCACAGGCCTCGCAGGCATCTGCAGCCATAACCCCAAAACTGCCCGAATTGGTAAGCACGGCGACATTGGAACCTTGGGGGAGCGGCTGTTTGGAAAAACCCTGAGCCAGGGCAAGCAGGGAGGGGATGTCCGGAACCCGGATTACTCCGGCCTGTTTTAATGCAGCATCATATGCAGCGGAAAACCCGAGCATGGATCTGCTGCGGAAAAGGATAGATCGTGCTCCGGCCAATGTACTTCCCGGACGGATCATGATCACCGGTTTTTTTTTGGCCACGTTCTGGGCCTTGCGCAAAAAACCGTGGCCATCAGAAACTCCTTCGATATAGCCCACAATAAGATCTGTGCAAGGATCATCCAGAAAAAAATCCAGCAGATCACACTCGTTGACCAGGGACGTATTGCCTAGACTTACGCATTTGGAAAATCCGGTATGATTGTCCTCCGCCATATCGATAATAGTGCGGAAAATTGATGCCGACTGCGAAAAAAACCCAATATTTCCAAGAAGATCAATCTTCATATCAAGAGATGCATTGACTCCGTTTTGGGTGTTGAGTACACCCAATGTCTTTGGACCTAGCAAGGTAATCCCCTCTTCCCGAGCCATATGAACAATGGCTTGCTCACACATAAAATCTTCCGGAACAGATTCTGTTGTATCCAAGGCCAAAGCAATAACAGTGCGGATACCACCACGAGCATATTGTTTGAGGGCCGGAAGAAGCAATGTCTGAGGGAAACACATAACCGCAAGATCCACCCCGTTCGGCAAAGCATCCTGGCCGGCAAAAGTCGCCAGGCCGCAGACCTCAGGGCAATCGGAAACAACGGGAAAAATTTTCCCCGTGTACCCGGATGCAAGCAATGAATGTATAACAGTAGATACAGCTCCCCCCTTGAGACCGGAAGGTCCACAAACAGCTATGGATTCAGGAGTAAACAGGGGATTGAGTAGTGTCACTCGCATGGAAAAAACCTATGGAGCAAGGATTGGAAAACAGCATAAAGGAAGTAGAAAGCCTGCAGAGGGCTATTCATTATGAATTCTCCCAAGTCAAGCTTTTAGTCACAGCATTGACACACAGCTCCTTTGCCAATGAGCATGACATCGAAAGCAATGAGCGTATGGAATTTCTTGGCGATGCAGTAGTCGAAATCTGTATCTCAACGGAACTGTATCAAAAATTCTCAGATATCCATGAAGGAGAATTGACCCGTTTACGAGCCCATCTGGTAAGCGAACCGGGATTAGCCCGTGTCGCTCGGTCCATTAATCTGGGGAGCTGGCTCATGCTGGGAAAGGGCGAAAATGCACAGGGTGGAAGAGATCGGGATTCGGTGCTCAGCGATGCGTTAGAAGCCGTTCTGGGCGCTGTATATCTGGACGGTGGATTTCTGGCTGTACAGGAATGTATCCGATATATCTTTACCCCGTTCTGGCCATCATATCCCGAAAATCCCCGCCCTAAAGACTATAAAAGCAGGCTGCAGGAACTCACCCAGAAATATGACAAAGCCAGACCGACCTACCAGCTGATTTCCAGCGAAGGCCCGGAACATGCCAAAATATATGTCGTTCAGCTCATACTGCCTTCGGGAGAAATCCTGGTGGCCAGGGATACGAGCCTCAAGAAAGCTGAACAGCAGGTAGCTCACAACGCGTTACTCGAAATGGAAAAAATACATCCTGCCTGATAACAATCACGGCCCAGAACAAGAATACTACACCCCGGCAAAAAGGTCTTCCTTTCTGCCGGGGTGTCTCGGCCATCATCACACAATACATAGATTCCGAACATTCGCATCGCAACCCCTCACGATCAACCGGCTCTCGGGCTCAGCTCTCGGCTGTCCAGACTGATGGTCACCGGGCCCCAGTTGCACAACTCCACGTCCATATCCGCACCGAAAATACCGGTCTGAACAACCGGACACATGGTCTTCAGATCGGCAATAAAACGGTTATAAAGCACACGGGCCGTTTCAGGATTGCCGGCCTCTGCAAAGGAAGGGCGGCGACCTCTGCGGCAGTCCGCATACAGAGTGAACTGGGAAACCAATAAAATATCCCCGCCTGCCTGGAGCAGGCTCTGGTTGAAAAAGCCTTTGGTATCGGGAAAGATGCGCAGGTTAACAATTTTATTCAAAAAGGTCTTCCAGTGGGGCGAAGCGGGCAGTTCAGGGTCATCTTCCCGGCCAAACCCCAACAAAAGAACAAGCCCGGGGCCGATGGAGCATACCGTTGTATTCTCCACCGAAACCTTTGCCCGCCGGACGCGCTGGATAAGGGCCTTCATCGCGGGTCTCCACTGCCGACATTACGCACCCGCCACCTCCGCGCCTCCAGGAATACCATCATCATACAATTCATAGGTAGCCATGGAGGACCCCTTTTCCGCGACCATGACCGAGTGCAGGGTCACGGGATATTCCAAAAGAAGTGTGCTCAGAGCATCAAAAACATACCGGGCAAGGACTTCAGATGTGGGATTGATTTTTTGAAAGGCAGACAATTCATTTAAAAATTTGTGATCAAGAGTCTCCAGAACCTGCTGTAAACAATTTTTGAGTTCTTTGAAATCCATGAGATACCCGATAACAGGATCAAGGGTCGTGCCGATAACCTCTGCTTCAACGCTAAAATTATGTCCGTGCAGGGCCTCACATTTACCTTTATAATGTCTGAGCTGATGGGCGGAACTAAAATCTGAACGGACCTTGAGCCGCCATCTTCCTGTAAGTGCCATACGATAGTTGTCTCCTTCCTAAAGCAGTCAAAACAATATATTTTCCGGCCTCCCGGAAACATTCTGTGCGAGTGGCTACCCACTCTTGCGTTCTTCACCAGGCCCCGGAAGGCTTGCTTTCCATGTCCCGATATCCTTCCAGAATACCGGACAGGGTGCCACCAGATAGTCCGGTCCGAGCTGCAACAGGCAGGTAAATCCATCCATATCCAACATCAGTTGCACCGGATTCTCCCCGGGATACCGCGATAAAACCTGCTGGAGTCCTTTGATGAATGCAAGCCGATCACTTGGCGGTCGGACCCGGATACTGACGGCAGCAGTTCCCTCCATCACAGCCGTGGCCAGAGGCTTGAGAGAAACCGCCCGAAGCTTGAGGATCTGCGGCCCTTCCTCCTCCCTTGCCTGTCCCCGGTCATCCTTGATGACAGCAGCGCTCAGCAGCATGGGTTCTTCGCTGGAAAGCTCCGCACGGAACTGAAGAAAAGGCTCCGGGAATACGATTACCTCCGCCGTTCCTGTCAGGTCTTCCACCTGACAAAAGGCCATCCGATCCCCTTTTTTGGTCATGATTTCTTTTTTGGCGGTAATGGTCACCGCAATCTCGGCCTCGTAGCCCACAGAGGCATCGCGTAAACCGGCCAGGGTAGCATATTGGTGCCGATGGATTTCTTCCCGATACGGGGCCAGAGGATGTCCGATAAGATAAAAGCCGAAGGCTTCTTTTTCCAATCGAAATTTTTCTTCATCAGGATATTCCACCAGACCGGCTTCCTCAATATCCATCCCCAGGCCAGGCAAGGCACAGGTCTTTTCGGTGACCATGCCCATAAAGGAAAGTTGACCTCCGGTCTTCTTCTTTGAAGAGCGCTGGGCCATGGCCATGATCCGTTCCATGCCCGCCAGAAGAGAGCGCCTGGAGCATCCCAGACAATCCATGGCCCCACTCTTGGTCAAGCTTTCAATAACTTTTTTATTGACCTTGCGCATGTTCACCCGCTGGCAGAAATCCAGCAGACTCACATAGCCCTTCCCTTCCTGACGCTCCTGAACAATGGACTCTACAGCGGCCGCACCGACCCCCTTGATCCCTGAAAGCCCGAAACGAACTTTTTCCCCTTCAACCGAAAAGGCATTTTCACTGCGGTTGATATCCGGGGGCAGAATCGGGACATCCTTATCCCGACAGGCATTCACATGAACCATGACCTTATCGGTATTGTTGACCTCGGAAGTGATCATGGCGGCCATAAACTCCGCCGGATAATGCGCTTTCAGGTACGCGGTCTGGTAGGAAATCAGGGCATAGGCCGCACTGTGGGACTTGTTGAATCCATACCCGGCAAATTTTTCCATGAGGTCAAAAATATACTCGGCGGCCTCGTCCGGGATCTCATTCTCCCGGGTGCCCTGCAAAAATCTGGTCCTCTGCTGAGCCATGACGGCCGGATCTTTTTTCCCCATGGCCCGACGGAGCATATCACCTTCACCCAAAGAATAATTGGCCAGATCTGAAGCGATCTTCATCACCTGTTCCTGGTACAGGATAACTCCGTAGGTATCTTCAATAATAGGCTGCAGGACAGGTTCCAGACTGGGGTAGGGGTATGCCACCTTTTCTTCGCCATGTTTACGGCGCACAAAAAGATCCACCATCCCGCTTTCCAGCGGACCGGGCCGGTACAGAGCCAACAAGGCGATAATATCCTCAAAACAGCTGGGCCGCATACTACGCAGCACATTTTTCATACCAGAACTTTCCAGCTGAAAGACGCCGTCACTTTCCCCTCGGCACAAAAGTTCATAGGACTGAGGATCATCCAGGGGCAGCCTCTCCACATCAGGTACGGGTTTGGCATTCTTTTTGATCAACACCAGTGCGTCGTTGATCACAGTCAACGTTTTAAGCCCCAGAAAGTCAAATTTGATAAGTCCGACTACTTCAACTTTTTTCTTGTCGAACTGGGTAATGATTTCTCCTTTTTTCCCTTTAAAAATAGGAAGATATTCCGTCAGGGGTTTTTTTGAAATCACAATCCCGGCCGCATGGGTCGAAGCATGGCGTGCGAGGCCTTCAAGACGCTTGCAGATGGAAATCAACTTATCCACCCGTGCGTCACTCTGCATCAGTTTCCCGATTTCAGGCTCCACTTCCAAAGCCCTTTTAAGGGTCATGCCCAGATCATCGGGAATAAGCTTGGCGAGCTTGTCCACTTCTTTCAGGGGAATATCCAGGACACGACCGACATCGCGCACAACGCCCTTGGCCTTCATGGTCCCCAAAGCCACGATCTGGGCTACATGATCCTTGCCGTATTTGCGGGTAACATACTGGATCACCTCTTCCCGTCGGTTGTAACAGAAATCCACATCGATATCGGGCATACTCTCGCGTTCGACATTGAGGAAACGCTCAAAAAAAAGATGGTACTTGATGGGATCAAGATCTGTTATGCGCTGTGACCAGGCCACGATACTGCCCGCAGCCGAACCACGGCCCGGCCCAACGGGAATTCCCTGACTCTTGGCCCAGTTGATGAAGTCCTGGACAATGAGAAAATAGGCAGGAAAACCCTTCTGGCAGATAATTTTCAGCTCATAGTCCATGCGCTCCCAATAAATCTTTTCATCCACCGCATACGGCAGCTGATCCAAACGCATCCGGAGCCCGTCTCGGGCCAGCTTGATGAACTCTTCGTCCAATGTCCGTCCTTCCGGGACATCGTACACAGGAAAATAATGCTGATTCAGGACAAGGTCGAGATTACAAGCTTCGGCAATACGCCCGACATTCTCCAAGGCTTCGGGGCAATCCCTGAATTCATGCTCCATAACTTCTGAAGACTTATAATAAAGAGCATCCGTATCGAATTTGAGTCGTTTAGGATCACTGGCCAACTTGCCCGTTCCCACACAGAGGAGGATATCATGGGCCTCGGCATCCTCTTTATACAGGTAATGGCAGTCATTGGTGGCAATCAAAGGCAATTTGGTGGCTGCGGCAAGCTCTTTGAGCTGTTCGTTGACCTTGTCCTGCTCCTTAAGACCATTTTGCATCAGTTCGAGATAAAACCGGCCCGGATACATGGATGCGTATTCCCTGGCCGTTGCCAGAGCGGCATCAAAGCCTTCGTTCCGCAGCTTGTAGGGCACCTCTCCCTGCAAACAGGCCGAAGACGCGATAATTCCTTCGCTGTATGCACGCAGCTCGGCTTTATCCACCCGTGGCTTATAGTAAAACCCATCCAGAAAACTGTCTGAAACCAGTTTGACCAGATTCTGATAGCCCTGATTGTTCTGGGCTAAAAGCAGAAGATGGTACCGCAGTCGGGTATCCCTGTCCGCCATATTCCCGGGCGTGACATAGACCTCGCACCCGATAATGGGTTTGATCCCGAATTTTTTAGCGGTCTGGTAAAAAACCATGGCTCCGAACAAATTCCCATGATCGGTAATGGCAGCCGAGGAAAAGCCAAAATCAACGGCCTGTTTGCACAGATCGTTAACCCGGATACCGCCGTCCAGAAGAGAATATTCGGTGTGACAATGCAGGTGGGTAAAATCAGTCATGAATGTGGGATTGGAGTTGGAATGCATGCGTGGCAGAGCGCCACAATAAAAACTATTTTTTTAGAGAACAACGCCACAGAAGGCAAGGATGGCCAGGAATGAAAAAGCGGAATCCGACCCAAAAGAAACGGATTCCGCTATAATTCCAACATGCTGTAAACCATGCAACAATCTGGGCGATGATGCAGGGACCATCAGCGCGCGGTGCGTCTTCTGCATACTGAACGCTGGCGCTTTTCTTACATGTCTTTGGCAACCATGCGTGTCAGCCGCAGCAGCTGGTTGGAAAAACCGGCTTCGTTATCGTACCAGATCAAAAGCTTGAGCATGGTTCCATCAATGACTGAAGTACACAAAGAATCCACCACGCCGCCGTGGATACTTCCATTATAGTCAATGGAAACAAGAGGTTCTTCGGTGTAGCCCAGAGGACCGTTCATCACGCCCTGGGATGCGGCCTTAAGAAGTGCGTTGACCTCTTCGATGGAAGTTGCAGTCTCCAGTTCACACACAAAATCCACAAGTGAGGAATTTGGTGTGGGTACGCGCACGGCCATGCCGTCCAGCTTGCCTTTGAGAGACGGGATAACCTGGGTCACTGCCTTGGCCGCACCCGTGGTGGTCGGGATCATAGACAAAACAGCAGAGCGGGCCCGGCGCAGGTCCTTGTGGGTCCCGTCCAGAATTCTCTGACTCATGGTATAGGAATGGATAGTCGTCATCAGACCGTGTTTGATGCCCAAGGCGTCATGGATCACTTTAGCGGCCGGAGCCAGGCAATTGGTGGTGCAGGACGCGTTGGATATCACATTGTGGGCTGCGGGATCATACTCTTTTTCATTGACTCCCATGACGACAGTGACATCCGCATCAGGGGCTGGTGCACTGACAATCACTTTTCTGGCACCGGCAACCAAGTGCTTGTCGCAGCTTTCCCGATCTTTAAAAATACCGGTTGTTTCCAGAAGGATGTCCACATTATATTTTCCCCAGTCCCAGTCGGCAGGGGCATTACGCTCAAGGGCCACCTGCTTGCCTTCAAGCAAAAAACCCTGGTCATTGGCTTCTACTGC
>JAQVZR010000074.1 GCA_028708105.1 Desulfoplanes sp.
CGCCCTTTTGCAGGATGGCTGCACGCGGCTGGCCAAAGCGTATAATCGCAACAAACTTGCACTCACGCTGCTGGAAGTTCTGGAACGCACGGGCAAAGGTCGGGATCTGGAAGGTGTTGGAGAAAAGGTTGCGGATCTTTAAGCTCAAAGACCGCTTCGTTTGAGGATTGAAGGCGGATTTAGGTTTTAGGATTTAGGTTTTAGGGAACAGCGAAAGACCAAAGAGCGGAAACGGGAAACGGCATTTCACCGCGAAATAGGTCTGCCCTTCAGGGTACGCGAAAAAAGACCGGAAACGAGAAACGGAAAACTGTTTTTAACCGCGAAATACGCGAATGACGCGAAAAAAGACCGAAAACGAAAAACCAGAGACGAAAAACCGTTTTTACCGCGAAGGGCGCGAAGGGGAGTACATGAACGTACCGCAGGCTGTGACTCAGGTTCCTTTTGTCCGTAATTGGATAATCAGGCGTCCGTATGTTTACCGATATATGGACAAAAAATATGTGGACCGATTTTTTGAAGATGGTTCTTTGCGGTTGAGTTCCTTTGCCGAGTTTTCCAGGCATGCTGATGAACAGCGCCAGGACAAGGAAGAAGGAAAAGGCAACCTCTGGCATATGAATTCGGAGGGAGAAGGGCAGACAATTGTTGCCAGGATGGGGATGGGACAGAATGCATATGTCCTCTGCGGTTCCAGGTTGCATGATCAGGCAGTGGCCCGGGATTTTAAGTGCGACTCGGGCTTCAGGATTAATGATACCACGGCATTCGCCAACATGATAGCTTCGCACATTCCAGGATTTCAGGGAGGATGTGAGGGAGCATGTCTTTATTTGTCAGAGAGATCCGTTGACAGAGATCTTGGCAGAGTCGATTTTGACATGTTCAGGGATCATCCAGGTGACAAGACCATGAATCTAAACAAGATTCAGACTTTTTTATTCAATTCTGCTGGTACTGATCTGTTTTTTTTGAAACTGAAAAAATTTGTAAACCAGAACGAATATCGTTTTTTGTGGCTTACCAGTTCCAATGTGGACGGTATTCTGGAGATTAAATGTCCGGAGGCCCGGCAGTTCTGTACTCGGTTCGAGGAGTTGCGAACGGAATCGCAAACTATGAAAGCATAGGGATCAAGAACCAAGGACAATGATGTCTCATGGAAAAACTGGAAGAAGAACTGCGCTATACTTTTGGTATAGTAAACAATTGGGTCAAGTTTGCCGAAGCCAAGAACGGTGCGTTGCTTGCGATTGCAGCAGGGGTTGTCTCGGCTATGAGTGCTCGCTTGCATCCATCAGTGCTAACTGCCAGTGATCTAATCCTTTTTTTTTGTGTCATTTTATTTTCATTATCCGGTTTGGTGGCTCTTTTTTCTTTTTTCCCTAGGTTGAAAGATTTTGAGCTGCAAAACCTAGGTGATTGCCAGGTTGACGACAATCCTTTTTATTATGGGGACATTGCTAAATATGATGCTGACGGCTATCTTCGGCTACTGTCTTTCAGACTGGACGATTCCGTGGGCAGCACACGTCTGCATGTAGATTTGGCAAAACAAGTGATTGTCAATTCCAAGATTGCTTTGCTGAAATACCGGCAATTTATGAAAGCAATTCGGTTGGCTATAGGTGGGCTCTTGACCATGATGGTGTATGTTGTTGCCATCATTCTTTAAACTGAGGTTTGGATATGTCGGGTGCACTCTTCATCGAAGAAACTCAAATTCCGCAAAGATTTCGAGATATCGTTTCTCGTCAGGTAGATAAATTTTTAACAGCCCCAGAAATCAGGAAGAGTGATACTATCCCTGATTACAAGAGTATTCCATCGCGCAAATGTGTTTGGTGTCGTATTCCTCAAGTGACGTGCGTATACGTTGATATGAAGGCGTCTACCCTGATGTCTGTTAGCACCTATGGTAAGAGTGCTGCGCGTATCTATACGCTGTTTACAGGAACGGCTGTTCGATTGTTTCATGAATTCGGAGCGGATCATATCGATATCAGTGGGGATGGTGTTTTTGGGATGTTTGATAAAAATCATCCCTACACTGCCTTGTGCTCTGCTGTTACGTTTAAAACTTTTGCAGAAAAAGAATTTATCCCGAGAATTAAAGATAAATATTGGGATAAGGACTATCCGTTTCTTGAAAAAATTGGATGTCATATTGGAATTGATCGCCGTGATATTCTCGTTCGCCGTATTGGCATTGAAGGTTACGAGGACAGACTCAATCCTGTCTGGGCCGGGCGACTGGTGAATTATGCTGCCAAACTTGCCGCTAGATCCGATACTGATTTCTTACTTGCTTCACCTCAATTTTATGGGGCATTGAAAGATCCCAAGGCTACTCATTGTTGTGAGTGTACGTCTCCCTCTTGTTTATTATGGACTGAGGTAGATGTTGAGAAAAAAATTTTTGGCTTCGATAAAGCCAAACGTCTTGCTACCCAGTGGTGTAAAATTCATGGAAAAGATTATTGTAATTATTTGATAGGATTAGAGACGTAAGAAGACAATCTTTGATCTTTCCTCCTTTAATCTTTTTCCCCGTTTTTTCAATGTGTATGAGAAACTGAATGGGAATTTAAACGTTGTCGGTATTCCAGAGCATGCCTCTCCAGGTTTGTTTCGTTTGCCGACTGTTGCGCTCATGGACCATGAGTGCGTTTACTGGGCAATGGGAGCGGGTCCCTTGTTTTATCCAGAAACGAAAAACCAGAAACGGCATTCTGGGATTCAGAATATGAGGTATGAACTTGGTTGATTCCAGCGAGAGTGATGAGTGGACATACGAGCGGGGGGATGGCCGGTTCAAGCATCGTTGGAAGCGGCCCTACGCCGGGTTTGTTCCGAGAGACAAAGGGCCTGTTGGAAAATGTTCTTGTAAGATCACGCAGGATATTGCACAAAAAGTTCTGAGCTCGGAGATCTGAGATCTGAGGTCTGAGATCGGAGGTCTGAGGTTGGGGAAAGATCAATGATTTCTGATATCTGACATCCGACCTCTGATTTCCGGTCTCCGGTCTTTAAATGGGAGAGATGTGTGATTATTCGCTCGGCAAAAGATCTTGATGTGTATAAAAAAGCATATAGGCTGGCCATGGAAATTTTTATGTGCAGCAGAGTGTGGCCTAAGCAGGAGATGTACTCTTTGACTGATCAAATCCGGAGATCATCACGATCGGTGAGTGCTAATTTACGGGAAGCATGGGCCAAGCGGCGGTATCATGCACACTTTGTGAGTAAACTCACGGATTCTGATGCCGAAAACAGCGAGACCGATACTTGGCTTAACTTTGCTTTGGACTGCGGATACTTGACTCAAGAAGAACATTCTCATCTGACATCCGAATGCAGACAGATTGGCGCAATGCTCGGTTCTATGTTGAAACATCCTGAACCTTTTTTACAAAGAACGTGATGACAGAGGTCAGAACCTCCGACTTTTGATCTCTGACCTCGGATCTCTGGTCTCTAGAGGAATTCAGGTCATGGAAGAAGAAATATGCAAAAAAATCGGCGATCCTGAGGGATTGCAGTTCGAGTTCGAGCTTGCGGACCGGAAACTTCGAAAAGGCCTGGCCTGGGGCAAAGGCAGCCTTTTGATTCAGGGGGAGCCGGTGTGGGTGACCGAAGACGTCGCCGGCAATGAGCAGCCCGTGGAGTGGAGCTGGCTGGACATGCTGGAATTTCTGGCTGAAAACTGGCCGTGGTTGGTGCTTGAGGAAAGCTATCCCCTTCCCATCAATCCGTTGGATGTGACAGGGATGGAATCGGCTGCAAAGCGGCGCTGGGAAAGGCTGAGTGAGGCGATTGTCGATGATGAGGATGAAGAACTTATCCGTTTTCGGTATCGTCATGATCTGGCTTTGGCTCTTAAAGGCATCTACCTGCCCACGGTACTTCTGCTGCGTCAGGGTCGATTGTGTCAGGTGGGAATTCCAGAATGGGATACGACGATTCTGTTGTCCTTTGCCGGGGTGAAAGACGTGTTGGAAGAGCTTGGGGCATGGATTGTCGGTATGGTCGAAGGATGCGACGATGCCCGGGCCCAAAGGGCTGTTGCTTTGTGGCGTCAACGTGGAGCACGGATACAGGAGTGGAGACTTCGTCTGTGTACAGGCATGCATGCCGAGGAACTGAAAAAGCTCCTGAACGGGCATGCAGCTGAAGAGTTTTTTGAAATGACAGGTGATGATCCCGAGAACGGAAGCGAGCTGTCCTTTGCAGCCCGGATGGCTCCTGGTGGCCTGGGAATTGAAGGAAAGAAACAGGTTATCGAGGCGGTTCGGGAGCTTCCCCCGCGAAAAACTCCTGATCTCGACGAGTTGAGTCGAAAAGCACTTGTCACACCTTTTGATGTCGGGAGCCGATCATTTGAGCAGGGCTATGTTCTGGCAGGATGGCTTCGCGATCAATTAGGATATGCGTGGGATGCTGTTCCCGACCCGGAAGGAATTCTGCAGACCTGGGGCGTGTTGCTCAGAGACGTATTTCTGGATCTGGCAACGGAAAAGCTTGAGGCCATCGCCGCCTGGGGCCCTCTGCACGGACCGGCAGTTCTTGTCAATATGACTTCGGGTGCACGCAGCGTGCATGAACACCGCAGGCGCACCTCGCTTGCCCATGAGATATGCCATCTCCTCGTAGACCGTGACGGAGGACTTCCTCTGGTTGAGGTGCTGGGCGGTCGAACTCCTGAAATAATGGAACAAAGGGCTCGCGCCTTTGCTGCTGAATTTCTTCTTCCCCGCAGTGTGGCCGCGGATGCTGTGCGGTCCGGCAGGGACATGAAAAACGTGGTTTCCCGACTTTCAGAAACATATAATCTCAGCCGCGAACTTGTTGCCTGGCAGATCATCAACTCGGAGGTCCATGGCATATTGACCGAAGAAGAAAAAGGGGTTCTGGATGCGATGAGAGTTGCCGAGGAATAATTTCAATATCCCGCCGGGCCTGTACCAAGGGCCATAAATCACTTGCTGTTTCGATCAAATTTTTGTTATCCAGTCCCGGAATGAGCGACAGGCTGTACTTGCGTGTACAAGGGGATGGATCACAGGATTTTTCATGGATATTCCATTAAGAGCTTTTAACGGCGCTTCATTTGTTAAAAGCTCATTTTTTTTGCTCAAAAAGGTCTTTTATGACAACTGTACTGGTCGTCTTTATTGCTGCACTTCTTCTTTCTCTGATCACGGTTCCCTGGGCCGGGAGGCTGGGTACACGTTTTGGGGCCGTTGATCTGCCTGGGGGGCGGCGGGTGAACACCCGGCCCATTCCCCGAAGCGGGGGGATAGGGCTTGTTTTCAGTTTTACCCTGGCCCTGATCCTGTGCAAGATTTCCGGGACCCAGATTGCCGCATTGATCACGGCCAGCCCGGAGATGCTTGGTTTTTTAGGCGGGGGAATTCTGGTTGTGGGCATCGGGCTCTTTGATGACTTCCACAGCCTCGGTCCCCGGATTAAATTTGCGGCCCAGATTGCCGGGGCCTCCCTTGCCTTTGCTTCGGGCATCTGTATTCCCCTTCCCGACATGATTCCTCTGCCCGCATTCCACCCTGTATTTTCCTACGGCATCACGGTGTTCTGGTTTCTTCTGCTCATCAATGCCATCAACCTCATCGACGGGGTGGACGGCCTTGCCAGCGGTATTGTGTTTTTTGCCTCCCTGGTCATGGTGTTTCTGGCCCTTCTTGAACAGCATTATGCCCTGGCTCTTTTTTTTGCGGCCCTGTGCGGCTCCATCCTCGGATTTCTGCGGTATAATTTCAATCCCGCCACGGTGTTCATGGGCGACGGGGGCAGTTATTTCCTGGGCTATACCATGGCGGGTCTGGCCGTGTGGGGATCAGCCAAAACCCATCTGAGTTCGGCGTTGCTCATCCCCATTGTTGCTCTGGGCATTCCCCTCATGGATACCCTGCTGGCACCCATCCGCCGCTGGCTGCGGGGCAAGGCCATGTTCCAGCCCGACAAGGGACATATCCATCATAAACTGCTGGCCAGGGGATATAATACCCGGCGTGTGGTGGCCATTCTTTATGCGGCAACCGTTGTCCTCTGTCTCGGGTGTGTGCTTGTGGTCAATCTGGAAGATGAATACGCCGGTCTGGTCCTGGTTCTTCTGGGCGGCACCATGGTTGTGATGATGCGCCAGTCGGGGTATATGGAATATCTGGCCGTGGACAAGGTGGCGGGGTGGTTCCGGGACATGTACGACAGCTGTGGCCTGAGCCATGACCGGCGGACTTTTCTGGATATCCAGCTGGAAATGAACAAGGCACCTGATCTGGCCACGCTCTGGGACCTCACAGGCCTGGCCTTTGCCCGCACCGGGGTTGATTATGCCGAACTGTTTGTCAGAAACGGCGGGCCTGCCCCGGTATCTCCTTCTTACGCAGCTCCCCATCTCCTGACCTGCGACCTCGCCCCGGGATCAACCCTGACCTGGCAGCGCGACGCCACCATGCCCGATCTGTGCAAGCATAGCATGTATAAACTCGAACTTCCTCTCATGACAAAAGGCAACCGCCACCTGGGGGTGTTGTGGGTCGTGGTGGACGTGGAAGAAAAAGACCCCTGTGCGTATTTTCTGCGCAGGATGGAACAGCTGCGGGTGGCGCTTATCAGGCGCATGGCAGCTTTGGCGCATGAGGAGACGGGGAAGGCGGGGAGACAGGGAGACGGGAGACAGGGAGACAGGGAGACAGGAGACGGAACCTAACACCTAACACCTAACACCTAAAACCTAAAACCGTTTTTCACCGCGAAGGGCGCGAAGGAACGCCAAGGGAGACAGGAAGGAACCTAAAACCTAAAACCTAAAACCTAAAACCTAAAACCTAAAACCTAAAACATACAACCTCATTCATGTCTAAAAAATCCCATCCCACCATCCGCACACTCCTCCTCATCGCCCTCATTTTCGCTCCCATTCCTTTCGGGTCGGTGCATGTGTGGGCCTATTCCCTGCTTAATCTTCTGGTGCTCGCGGCCGCTTTGGTGTGGGTGGCCGGGGATCTGCGCGGGAGCGAGTTCTCCTGGGTTCGGACGCCGGTTGACGGGTTTGTGCTGGGGTTTTTTCTTTGGGTCGGGGTGCAGATGGTGCCCCTGCCTCTTTCTGTGATGGAGTGGGTCAGTCCTCAGGGGGCGGCGGTGTGGCAGGGGTTTTTTCAGACGGTGGGGTGGCCTTCTGCCTGGAAGCCTCTTTCCCTGGTGGTGCATGCCACGCGCCTGGCCTGGGTGCAGGGGATTGTGTTTGTTCTGGTCTTCCAGCTCACGGCCCAGGTGTTCGGGAAACGGGAGTATGTCATCCGTCTGACCCGGGTGTTCATCATTCTGGGAGCCTGTCTGGCTCTGTACGGACTCTTTGAGAACCTGAGCGGCCATGATCATATTCTCTGGTGGAAGCACCAATGGCAGCGGGGATCGTTTCGGGTGTGCGGGACCTTTATCAATCCCGACCATTTCGGGTTCTATCTGAACCTTATCATCCCCCTGGCCCTGGGCTATATCTATCGGGCACGGTTCCGGCCCAGGGAACAGAATGCCTCCCGGGATACCCGCTCTCTCTTCAGACGGCTTGTGGATGGGGCCATCGATCCCGGGGCAAAGGCCCAGAAAACCGGGCTGCTGGTGTTTTTTACAGCCATCATGATGGCCGTCTGCGTCCTCA
>JAQVZR010000075.1 GCA_028708105.1 Desulfoplanes sp.
ACCAATGAACACAACGTATACTAAAAAGAAGGTAACTATTCGATAACGGAAGCCTCGACCAGCCCTGCGTACGAACGGTCCCAGCAAAAAAACCTTGCAGATGTACGACATACTGTTGCCATGAACAGGCTGCAAGCAGAACAGAAAAAAGGCCGAAAAGACTATTTTACTTAAAAAGGATCAAGGACTAACAAAAAAAAGGCGACCATTTCTGATCGCCTTTTTTTGTGTCTCTCAGAAGAGACTGAAATTACTTTGCAGCCGGCTTGGTCACAGCACCGGAGCGTATACAACTGGTGCATACGGAAATCTTTTTCACTTCGCCCGAAGGAAGCTGGGCCCGAACTTTCTGGAGATTGGGCATAAAACGACGCTTGCTCTTGTTATGGGCATGACTGACATTGTTTCCGACCTGGGGTTTTTTCCCGCAAATGGCACATTCCTTTGACATTATATCCTCCTGAACTGAATCTAAATTTTACTGTGCATATCTGTCTCTGGGATGTATAAAGCAGAAAAACATCCCACGCAGGAGCTGAAGAAGACGGTTTCTTATCCGCAGAGTAAAAAAATAGCAAGCCCAAAATCCTTGACATTGAAATTGTTCTCACTATAAAAACTTCACCTTTGAGGCAAGTATGCAAACACAGTGGATAGATCTTCATGATATCCCGGCAAATGGCCGGGAATTTTCTTTTCATGACCAGACCGTATGGGACGAGCTCTGGATCGAATTCGGTATGGAATGCCGGTCGGAAACAACTGTTACCGTCGATTTCACGATCCTGCCCGCTTCACACGGTATCTTTGTCAAGGGAAAGATTCACGGTGAAGTCATTGTTCCCTGTACCCGGTGTCTGGAAGATGCCCGGGTGCCCATGGACAATGGCTTCGAGTTTTTCGAACCCGCAACCACCGAAGATGACGGTTTCAACTCCGCCTTGCTCCGTGAGCAGGATGGAACACGGGAACTGGATATCATTGCGCTGGTCTGGGAACAATTTCTCATGGCCCTGCCGGACAAACCGCTCTGCTCACCGGCATGCAAGGGACTCTGTGTCCATTGCGGCCAGAACCTGAATACGGCACAATGTGCCTGTGATGAGGAAATCGGTGACATCCGTTTGAGTGCTCTGAGAAACATGAAAGTACCAACCAAATAATATTTAACATCATAATTTGAGTATGAGGTGTAACCATGCCATTACCAAAGAAGAAGACTTCAAAATCCAAAAGAAACATGCGCCGTTCCCACGATCACGTGAGTGTACCTAACTTCGTATATTGCGAATGTGGTGAGGCAACCCTGCCTCACACAATCTGTCCCGGTTGCGGTACCTACCGCGGACGGACATATGTTGTTAATAAGGACACGGATGCCCAAGAATAGCAGCCTGCCTCGTATTGCAGTCGATGCCATGGGCGGTGACTTCGGACCTGGCGTCATTATTAAGGGTGCAGTCGAGGCAGCACAAACGAAAAAAGTATCCCTCCTCTTGGTCGGCCGGGAGGAAGAGCTTCGTAAAGAACTCGCCAAGTACAAGGTCGACCATCTACCCATCGAAATTGTCAACGCCACACAAGTTGTTGAGATGGTTGACAAACCTTCAGAAATTCTGCGTAAGAAAAAGGATGCTTCCATTCATGTGGCCTGCCGCCTGGTCAAGGAAGGCAAAGCAGACGGAGTTGTCAGCGCCGGAAATTCCGGCGCAACCCTGGCATGCGGCATGTTTGTCCTGGGCAGAATCAAAGGGGTAGAACGCCCGGCTCTGGCAACGATACTGCCCACCGAGGGTAATCCGGTCGTTTTTCTGGATGTCGGCGGCAATGTGGACTGCAAGCCCTTTCACCTGGTTCAGTTTGGCCTGATGGCTGAAGTCCTGGCCAAAGATCTGCTGTGCGTGCCCAACCCCAAGATCGGTCTCTTAAGTATCGGTGAAGAAGAAGGCAAAGGCAACGCCCAGGCCAAGGAAGCGTACAAGCTTTTCAAGCTCTCCTCTATGAATTTTATGGGCAATGCCGAAGGAAGGGACGTCTTCGCAGGCAAGTTTGATGTCATTGTCTGTGACGGATTTGTTGGCAATGCAGTGCTCAAAGTCAGTGAGGGAGTTGGTAAAGCCATCTCGAATATTCTCAAGGCTGAAATCAAAAAAAGCTTTTTGTTCAAGCTGGGCTGCCTTTTGGCCCTGCCTGCATTCAAGCGTTTGGCTCGCAGACTGGATTATGCCGAATACGGTGGAGCCCATCTTTTGGGACTTAATGGCATTGCCATCGTATGCCACGGAGCTTCCAACTCCAGAGCCATCCGTATCGCCGTTGAAAAGGCCGGAGCCTTTGTGACCAGCAAAGCCAATGAGCATCTCGTTGAAGGGCTTAAGGCGAATAAGGAATTGGCATTGTTCACCAAGCGTGCTCTCCCCGAAGGCAGGCAATAACTCTTTTGCATCACCTTAGAGTGTGGTAAATCCGAGATCTTCCATATGACCAAACAAAGTGCTCTCAAAGGGCTGGGATTCCATGTCCCGGATAAAATCGTCTCCAATCAGGATCTTGAAAAAATCATTGATACTACCGACGAATGGATCACGACCCGGACCGGTATCAAGACCCGTCATTACGCCGAACCTGGCATTGGGACCTCTGATTTGGCACTTGAAGCCAGCCTTAAGGCCCTGAAAGATGCTGGCATGTCCCCTGGCGATCTAACACACATCATTGTTCCCACCTTCACCCCGGATTCCTATGTCCCCAGTGCGGGATGCATCCTACAACACAAGCTGGGAATTCCCGGAATCCCGAGCTACGATATAGCTGCAGCATGCTCTGGATTCCTTTACGGGCTTGAAAACGCCAGGGCGTTGGTTGCCCTGCATCCTGAAGCCAACGTCCTGGTTGCTGCCAGTGAAGTTATTTCCTCGCGCACAAATTTCAAAGACCGTTCCACCTGTGTCCTCTTTGGCGACGGGGCCGGGGCCGTTGTGGTCGGAGCTTGCGATAACGCAGCGTCTCCCGGACGGATCATTGATATTCTGCTCACTGCCGACGGTGCCCTGGGAGAACTCCTGACGGTCAAAGGCGGTGGCTCATGCACCCCCCCCCTCCTGGACACCACCATCGGCCCAGAATACTTTGTGCAGATGGAAGGCAGGGACGTCTTCAAACATGCGGTTCGTTCCATGGCCACTGTGTGCAAGGATATCCTGGCAAAAAACAGTCTTTCCACTGACGATATCGATCTGGTTATACCGCACCAGGCCAATATCCGGATCATCCAGTCCCTGGGCAAAAAACTGAATGTTTCCCCGGACCGTATCTTCGTCAATGTGGACCGATATGGCAACACCTCAGCTGCTTCCGTGCCCATCGCCCTGGCTGAAGCCAGAGATCAAGGACGCATCACTCCAGGTTCCAAAGTCCTTTTGACATCCTTTGGCGGAGGATTTACCTGCGCATCTACACTCCTTCAGTTTTAATCAAGCAACAGAACGAAAAGGTGGTCGCCATGGCAGAACAACTCACCAGCACGGCATTGGTCACCGGGGGATCTCGGGGCATAGGAAAAGCCATTGCCCTCAGGCTGGCTCAAGCTGGATATCAAATTTTTTTAACCTATGTTAGCAAACCCGAGCAGGCCGAAGAGGTGTGCGCTACTATCCGCTCCCAGGGCGGAAAGGCCAATTCCTTCAAACTGGATGTGGGGAACTGGGATCAGGTTGTGGATTTCTTTAAACAAGAAATCAAAAGAAAGGTCCATCTTGACGTGCTGGTCAACAATGCCGGGATCACCAAAGACAGTCTGATCATGCGCATGCACAAAGACCAGTGGCAACAAGTGCTTGACGTAAACCTCACCGGATGCTTTGTCTGCCTGCAGCAGGCAGCTCTTATCATGCTCAAACAACGTTCCGGCCGGATTATCAATATTACGTCGGTGGTAGGCCAACGCGGAAATCCAGGGCAAGCCAACTATTCGGCTGCAAAGGCTGGGATCATCGGGTTGACCAAAACTGCGGCCCAGGAATTGGCCTCCAGAGGCATAACCGTCAATGCCATTGCCCCTGGATTTATCCAGACGGATATGACAGCAGTTCTTTCAGCAGAGGTGCGGGAACAATTTCAGTCCGTCATCCCTATGAATACTCTGGGTACTCCTGAAGATATCGCTGAGGCAGCTGCTTTTCTGGCATCCCCGGGAGCTGGCTACATTTCCGGACAAATCCTAGGCGTCAACGGCGCTATGTACTAATTGAACAGTTGGCTCATCCGTCCTGTACGCGGGGGGATGTAATTTTATCCAAAAAACTAAAGCATTACACACTGTGGAGGCAAATATGTCCGTAGAATCCAAAGTTAAAGAAATCGTAATTGAACAGCTTGGTGTCAGTGCCGACGAAATTAAAGAAACATCTTCCTTTGTCGAAGATCTGGGTGCCGATTCTCTGGATCTCACCGAACTGATCATGGCCATGGAAGAGGAATTTGATATCGAAATCGATGATGAAGACGCTCAGAACATCCAGACGGTTCAGGACGCGGCAAAATACATCGAGGCTCATATATAAGTCTGCTGCACAACGGGTGCCTTTCTGTTTTAAGGAGCAAGGTACCCGTTTTTGCATCCATTCGGGACCAATGACTGTTACCGTTTCCTGTCTCAACATCCCAGTCATCTTGCCTTCTTGCGAACACTTCCTTCACAGAAGTTCGGAAAGCCATGACTTTCCCTATCTCACTCCGATTTCGCCCATCCCGATAGCAACAGCAGCCCCCCATTAGCAGCCACGGGCACACAAAGTGTGATAAGTGTAACCGGCCTGCAGCGCTCTGAACATCAACAATAGCAGTAGAGTCATGAGGATACCATGATTGGAAAAAGGGTTGTAGTTACAGGACTTGCCGCCATCACCCCCATAGGGAACAATCTGGAGACGAGCTGGTCCAACCTTGTACAGGGGATCTCTGGCATTGGCCCCATCACCCTATTTGACTGTTCCGAATTTCAGACCAAAATTGCAGGGGAACTGAAAAATTTTCAGCCGGAGGAATACATCCCGGCCAAACAGCTCAAACGGATGGACAGATTTGTCCAGATCGCAGTTATAGCTTCCAGGCAGCTTATGGAGGATGCTGATTTCACCATCTCAGAAGAAGAGGCTGCCCGGTGCGGTGTCATCCTGGGTTGCGGACTGGGTGGCTTAAAAACCATTGAGGACTTCCACTCCAGACTGCTCAAAAGAGGTCCCACCAAGGTCTCACCTTTTTATATACCCGAACTCATCGCCAATATGTCCGCAGGCCAGATTTCCATATTCACAGGAGCCAAAGGGCCAAATCTTACCACGACATCGGCCTGTGCCTCGGCATTGCACGGTATCGGATATGCCTATTCCGACATCCGGCTGGGCCGCGCCGATGTCATGATTACCGGTGGCGTGGAATCAACCATCACCCCCATGGGAGTTTCCGGCTTTAATGCCATGAAAGCCCTTTCCACACGCAACGATGAACCGGAGAAAGCCAGCCGCCCTTTTGACCGGGATCGTGACGGATTTGTGATCGGTGAAGGATGCGGTCTGCTCATGCTGGAATCTCTGGAACATGCCCAGGCCCGGGGAGCAAAAATATACGCGGAAGTCAGTGGCTACGGAGCCTCTTCCGACGCCTATCACATGACGGCTCCGGACCAAACCGGCTCAGGCATGGCCATGGCCATGCGTGCGGCGCTGGCGGACGGCGAGGCATCTCCTGAGATGATTGATCACGTTAATGCCCACGGCACATCCACGAAACTCAATGACCTGAGTGAAAGCCGGGCCTTAAAGACTGTTTTTGGCGAACACGCACAAAAAATCTCCATCACAGCCAATAAATCCATGATCGGCCACCTGCTCGGTGCTTCGGGCGGTGTAGAAAGTGTCTTCACGGCCATGAGTATTGCCAAAGGCATTGTTCCCGGGACCATCAATCTGGAACATCCTGATGATGAGTGTACCCTGGATTATGTCGCAGACGGAACACGCACCCAGGACATCCACCTTGCTCTGTGTAACTCCTTTGGCTTTGGCGGGACCAACGCGTCCATCATGTATAAAAAATTCGTTGGATAACCATGCCCTGCGTTGCTCGTTAAAGAACCTGTATCACAGGCCCGCGGTCAGGCATTCCCCTACTGCGGGCCTTTTCTTTTGACACCGTTCTCATACCGTCGTATTCTTGCATATTATACGTTCTATCTCACGTCGCAATCAATCAAAATACACACTATACACAGAAAATCATTGTTGTCGCCAGGGAGGCACCATGGGAGCACTTGAACATACCGATCCGGAAATTTTTCAGGCCATTGCCCAAGAAAAAAATCGTCAGCTGAGCAAACTGGAACTTATTGCCTCTGAAAATTTTACATCCGAGGCAGTGCGCGAAGCCACGGGCAGTGTCATGACCCATAAATATGCCGAGGGATATCCAGGCAAACGATACTACGGCGGGTGCGAATTTGTAGACATTGCCGAGAACCTCGCCCGGGATCGGGCCAAAAAACTCTTTGGGGCCGAGTATGTCAACGTACAGCCCCATTCAGGTTCTCAAGCCAACATGGGCGTTTACTTTGGAGCCATCAAGCCCGGAGACACCATTATGGGCATGGACCTTTCCCACGGTGGTCACCTGACCCACGGCAGTCCGGTCAACTTTTCCGGGAAACTCTTCAAAACTTGTTTTTACGGAGTTGAAAAAGAGACCGGGGTCATCGACTACGACCACGTCCAAAATCTGGCCAGGGAATACAAGCCCCAAATCATCGTTGCCGGAGCCAGTGCCTATCCCAGAACCATCGACTTTAAAAGATTCCGTGAAATCGCCGATTCCGTGGGCGCAAAACTGATGGTGGATATGGCTCATATCGCCGGACTTGTTGCCACAGGACTGCACCCCACCCCCATCGGGTATGCCCATTTCACCACCACCACCACGCACAAGACGCTGCGCGGACCGCGTGGTGGCATGATTTTAAGCTCTGAAGAATTTGGCAAGACCCTCAATTCTCAAATTTTTCCAGGCATTCAAGGCGGCCCCCTCATGCACATCATTGCGGCCAAGGCCGTAGCCTTGGGGGAAGCACTCAAACCCGAGTTTAAAATATATCAACAACTGGTCATGGATAATGCGAAAACCCTGGCCAAACATCTTACGGACGCCGGCTTCACTCTGGTTTCCGGAGGCACTGATAACCACCTGATGCTCATTGATCTGAGCAACAAAAACGTCACGGGCAAAGCAGCTGAAATCGCTTTGGACAAAGCAGGCATCACTGTCAATAAAAACACCGTACCCTTCGAGACCAGGTCTCCCTTTGTGACCTCTGGAATCCGCATCGGCACACCGGCACTGACCACCCGCGGCATGAAACCGGAACACATGGAAAATATCGCCGCCTGGATCATTGCCACCATAGAAAACATTGACAACGAGACCCGACTTGCAGCCATCAGCAAAGAAGTGGAAACCTTTGCCCGTCAGTTCCCTCTGTTTGCCTGGTAACAATACTGTTGAACAATCATTGCAAAGATAGAGGGTGGAATATGCGGATCAGTACACTACGCCCATTTCATCCTTTATCTCCTATCCAACCAACCTGAACAACCTATATAAAACTGTGAACTCCCCGATATCTCC
>JAQVZR010000076.1 GCA_028708105.1 Desulfoplanes sp.
ATCCGTTCTCCAAGGTGGCAGTTGATCTGATAACGGGTGCAGATATCCCTGCCTTGTTGGAAGAGGGCGTGTTCATTTCCCGTGAGCAGATATTCTCCCAGAACAGGAGGTGAATAGGGGGGAATTTTTTCTGCGGAAAACATGGTTATTTCTCCCGCATATCCCTGTTCACGAAGTGTCCTGGCCGCTTCCATGCCAGCAGGTCCCATGCCGATAATGATGGTGTTCATATGCGCTGCTCCGTGTGCTTGAGCCGAAGCACCCCGTCATGCCGCAGGGAAATATTTCCGTCTGCCGTGGGTCTGACGTCTGGTGCAAAAATATTTCGCTATGTTACGGATTAACCCGCTGACAAGAGCATTGCTGCCAGTTTTCGGACCCCGTCAACGTAGGGCGTGCTTTGTTGTGCCAATCCGGCCACGTTGGGTTCCGTGGCCATGACCTGTTCATCAAAGGGCAGATGGGTGATGGAAGAAAAGGGGGTGTCCCGAAGATAACCTGTAACTTTGGTTATGTCTGCCTGGGAACGGCAGCGGTTGACCACCAGATGAATGCCTGGGATGTTCAGATCTTTTGCCAGACGGGCGGAATGCAGGGCTACCTGTACGGAGTTGAACCCCGGTTCAGTCAGGATGATGGCGTGTTGGAATCCCTCGGCCAGAGCCCGGCCAAAGTGTTCGACACCGGCCTGGGTGTCCATGAGGATGATTTCTCCATTTCTAAGGCGGATATAGCGCACAATGCTGTCTAAAAGAGCGTTCTCCGGGCACAGACAGCCTGCGGCCGCCTGGATGACGCTGCCGATGACCAGCAGATTGATATTTTCAGCAATGTGCAAGCCGAAGCGGCTGACAACATCCGAGACATCGGGGTTGATCCGCAGCATAGCACCCCAGCCCTGTCCGGGGCGGGCACCTGTTTTTTCTTCTATGTATTCCAGATTTTTGGATACCGGCACCAGAGTCTCGGCCTGATCCATGGGAAGTCCCAGGGAAAAGGCCAGGTTTTGTTGCGGATCTTCGTCGACGGTCAGGACATTTTTTTTCATCTCTGCAAAGATATTGGCCAGCAGGGCGGTTGTGGTTGTCTTGCCTACCCCGCCTTTACCCGTGATGACGATGCGGCATCCTTCGGTTTGCGGTGCTCTGTGTTCATCCAGATAGTCTGCTGCGGCAAAAAGGTGCTGACTGCGTGAAATTTCCTGAGCCATGAAATATCCTTAGTTTGTGGATTTTTTTTAAAGGGGCGACCCCTTGGTCGCCCCTGCATTGTTTAGATCCCAAGTCCCTTGCGTTTGGCCAGGATATGTTTTTCTATCAGGTCTGCGGCCTTAATAGGATCAGGCTCCACGGCAAAAGCTGCACCGACAACATCGTTCAGGCCGGCGGCCATAAGGTTGACCACATTGGCGCTGCCAAAGATTTTGGGAGGGATGCCAAGGACAGTGAACACGCCCGAGGCTACAAAATACGAAGCGATGGACACGGCTTTCTGGGACATCCATTCCGGGGCAGCTCCGGCAAGGGGAAGCTGATCAATGCCTACATCCAGGGCTTTGGCCAGTTCTGCAGCCAGAACCAGAATTCGGGAGCAGTCTACGCAGGAACCCATGTGCAGGACTGGCGGAATACCCAATGCCTGACATACGGATTTGAGGGCGTCGCCTGCCAGCTCTGCGGCTTCAGGAAGCAAAAGCCCGGCCTTGCCGGAGGCAATGGCTGCGCATCCTGTCTGGACTACCAGAATGTCTCGCTTGATGAGTTCTTTGCTCAGAGCCACGTGGCCGAAATCATGCTGGATTTTTGGATTGTTGCAGCCGACCATGCCCACTGCACCCTTGATCTGTCCCCCGGCAATGGCATCAATGAGGGGCTTCAAGGTTCCTCCCAATGCGCCAAGGATGGCTTCCACGGAAAATCCGGCCATCATTTTTACGGGTTTACCGGGAATAAGGACCCGGTTTTGATCCCGGTAGGAAAAATTTTCAATGGCCAGTTTGACGATGCCCAGGGCCGTTTCCATGGCATTTTTGGGGTGAAATTCCATATGCACCGCCCCGGGAACCTTGGACTTTTCGCTGGTGGAAACGATTTTTGTGTGAAAGCAGGCTGCGGTTCTGGTGATGGAGGGAAAGATGCATTGGTAGTCAATGACCATGACCTCCACGGCTCCGGTAGCTAGGGCCAGCTCCTGGTTGAGCATGTTCCCAGCAATGGGAACGCCCTTGCGCATGAGCAGTTCATTGCCGGTGCAGCACATTCCGGCCAGGTTGATGCCCTGTGCTCCTTTATCCCGTGCCAGTTGCTGCAGTTCGGGGTTGCGGGACGCCTCGACCACCATTTCCGAAAGGACGGGATTATGTCCGTGAAGTATGATGTTGACCATGTCCTTTTTGAGCACGCCCAGGTTGACCCAGGATTCCTTGATTTCAGGCGTTCCGAACATGATGTCCGAGACCTCGGTGGCCATCATGGACCCACCCCAGCCGTCGGCCAATGCGGTGCGTAAGCCATGGAGCAGAATGTTGGCATAATCGGCTCCTACACCCATGTGGATGCGGTGCATGCCTTCCACGATTTCCCGGTCTACACTGCGGGGCATGATTCCGGTCGTGTTCCAGATTGCCTGGGTTTTTTCCGGGGCCCTGCGGGTGAACTGTATGAAGTTTTTGATGGTTCCGAATTCCTCGAGCATGCCGAGAGCCACTGCCTTGGCGATCTCATTTTTTGTTTTACCATTTGTGGGGATTGCATACTCAGCGGCAACGGTCATGAGTTTTTTCGTATCCAGGATTTCATAACCCTGGGCGGAACCCTCAGCGGTTTCAAGCATGGTTTCAATGACTTCCCGACCGTGATCGGAATGGGCTGCAGCACCGGTATTCAGATCGTCCAAAAGATTTCTGGCCACGATGAGGTCGGCTCCGGCACCGCAGACGCCCCTATTGGGTGATCCGCCGTAGGGATCAATGCGGCAGGGGCCCATGGTGCAGCGATTGCAGCACACCCCTGTTTGACCGAATCCGCATTGAGGCTGCTGGGCTTCAAGTCTGTCCCATGCGGTTTCAATGCCTTCCTGAATGGTTCGGGCAAGAACGGGTTTCGCGGATTCATCAATGGTCCGTTCTTGTACTATTTTTTTAAGAGTTTCCGGATCGTAGTGGATTGTCATTATATACCTCCAGAAGAGCGCTGCTGAAGTGGATAGAGAAAGATCGGCCGTGCCGGCCGCAGGGATTGCGTATATGGTGCACAAAAAAAATGTAAAGAGTGCAGTATTGTCCCTGCTATGGAAAGTGTATCCCTGCAAGGGGCGTTTTCGTTGTTATTTTGAAGAGGGTAACGGCCCCAAACGGGCTAATGTTTCTCGGATTGCTTGAAATTCCAGCATATTTTCCGGGATGGACGTTTTCTGGCCTCCCTGGATGGTCCGGGTCAGGTCCAGAACGATGTTTTTCTTGGCCTCTTTAATGATCTCATTGACGTATCCAAAGGTGAGAGCTCCTGTTTTGCAGGCTTCCACGCAGGCAGGGAGCTGATCTTTTTTCTGACGGTCGATACAATTGTCACATTTGTACGCAGTTTTTTTGCCGGTTTTTTTACTCACGGCAAAGGTCATGGCCCCGAAGGGACAGACCATGGCGCACATGCCGCAGGAAATGCACAGATCTTCCTGGATCAGGACCGTATCAAATTCCGGGTCACGGTACAGGGCGCCTGTGGGGCATACTTGAACACACGGGGCCGGATTGCAGTGCCTGCATTTTAAGGGAAAGGTCAGAAAATCCACTCCGAGTTCCACGCTGATCCGGGAACGGGGGGAATCAGGTCCCAAGGGCTGCCCGGAATCGGGCACGGGTTCCTGATGCGCCCGGGCGCAGGCCAGTTCGCAATGCCTGCAGCCTACGCAGCGTTCGACATCCACAAAAACTGTTTTCATGCACGACCTCCTTGGGGTGTTTGTGTGTCATGGTTTCTCGTCCAGTTGTGACTTTCGGAGACATTGTTTGTTTTGCGGGAACAACAGTTCCTTACGGATAGGTTCATGTATAAGAAATCTAAAATTTAAAAAAACGTAGACCATCTGCGTGGGTAATACAAATGATTTTTGAACAAACAAAGGACCGTCCGGCATGCAGAGAGACGGGGAATTTTTACGTGACACCCGTGCGTTCAGTGGGTAATAAATAATCCTTTTTAGAAACAACCCCAGATCATTGACGCTATGGCAAACTTTGGAGATGTGAATTTTTTGTTCCCAGACCGTGTTCCTACGCAACAAAAACTCAGCCGCGAGGATATCAACGAATTTCCTTTGCGCAGTTATGACGGCCCTATTCGTCTGATCTCTGAAACGGAGCATGTTGCCGAGGCCTGCGTCCGGCTTTCCCGGGAGAGGGTGATCGGGTTTGATACGGAAACCCGTCCTGCCTTTCGCAAAGGGCAATCCTTTTTGCCTTCCTTGCTCCAATTGGCCGGATCTAAGTGCGTGTATCTTTTCCAGCTGCCACGGATTTCCTTGTGCGAACCCCTGCAGGCATTGCTGGCCGATGAGACGATTATTAAATCCGGCGTGGCTGTCCGTGATGATATCAAGGGGTTGCAGCAGCACTCCTTTTTTGAGGACGCCGGATTCGTGGACTTGAGCAAGATCAGCGCAGGACATGGATTTTTGACCCGGGGGCTACGTAATATGTCGGCAAATTTTTTAGGGTTCCGGATAGGGAAGGGGGCTCAGCGAAGCAATTGGGGCAAAACCTCTTTGACCCAGAAACAACAGATTTATGCGGCAACCGATGCCTGGGTCAGTAGAGATTTATTTTTATGTTTTGAAAAATTGGATCTTCTTTGACATCGGATGCACGGGTGCAGCTGGATATGTGAGCCGTTGTGCTGTGGCGGGAAAGGGAAAAAACTTCAGTCTCAAGGTTGACAGAAAGAAAATAGGATTCATATATATTCTGATTGCAAATGTCCCCTTTAGTAGAAATATTTCGAGGGCCCCGGTGTACGATCGCGGGGTTTTTATTTTTGGATTTCCGGAGAAGGTTCACACCCGTTGCACCTCTACCGGATGATGGTGAATGGTGAAAAGAGTGTTGTCGTAAAGACGCCAGGTAACTGCCCGTTTGGCTACGGGCGATAATAGATACAGAATGGAGTTGGATAATGCCTATTTATGAATATTGCTGTGAGGAATGTGGTCATGTTTTTGAGGAATGGCAGAGCGGGTTTGAGGAAAAGAAGTTTCCTTGTCCCATCTGTAATGGTGAATCCAAACGGATTGTTTCTCATACGTCATTTGTTCTTAAGGGAACTGGCTGGTATGCAACAGATTACTGTAATAAACATACCTCTCCCAATTCAGGGAACGGGAATACGGAATGTAGTCAGCATGCCGCAGGAGAAAGCTCCGCATCGGCGGCGTCAGCCACTCCTCCTACCTCTGCGCCGGCCTCATCCACCCCAAAAACAACCCAGAGTACAACTTCCTCTTCTGCAGCATCATAGCGGATGTTTTATCAAGGTGCCTTTGCTGCGAAATGTATCCTTTACAGATCTGAAAGGGGGCCGGAGGTGATGCAGATTTCGTAGCTTTGGTTTTTTCAGCTTTTTCCATGCCTTGTGAACGCAGTGAGCCGTGTCCGACAAATCCGGGCACGGCTCACTGCGTTTGTATTTTATCCTACTATCTCAAGTGACTCGGTGCAGGTATTGGCATGGGACGTCTCTGTTTTTACTTGATGACGTGTACGTCTTTGAGCATGTCTTCCAGGCTTCGTTGTATTTTTTGCATGCATGCTCCGAGTTTTTCCGCACGAGATACAAGTGATTTCTTGTCCCGTGAGATTTTTTTGATAATTTGTTCTGCGGTAAAACGAAATCGTTCTTCTGAAAAATCTTCCAGCATGGCTTCGTAATCGATAACCAGACTCATGGTGTGTTCAAATTCACCTTTTTCTTTCCGGTAACACTCTTTGAGCCCTTTGATGTAGGTGTCTCGAATGGTATCGGAATGCTCCTTAAGATGCATGTCCAGTCCATGGACCCACAAGGTCAGAAATAAAGGATGGTATATCTCGTTAAACTGTGTCTGCTTGAAACGGCGTTCCGGGCCGATTGCAAGTATTTCATGTTCCTCTTCCATGCTGTAATCAAGATAGAATCGGTTAAATTCTTTGATAAGGTCATTGATTTCGAGGTCGCGCATACGCTGTCCTTGCGTTAATATGGGTTACCATCGCCAGCCAGGATCGACATCCATATCTGAAGGAGCGAGGGCATCGACATGCAGGGAGATGGTTTGGCTTGATTGCGGTTTCAGTTTCAAAGGCCAGGCCATTATTTGAGGATCTTCCGTCATGGTGAAATCCGGTTTAGTCACAATGGCCAAAGCAATATCTTTATCCCGTGAACTGGGTTTGGGTTCTTCCACCTGGATGGAGATGGGGATCGTTTTGTTGTTGGCAATGATCAGATCCCAGTTCCACATCCAGGTCTTTTTTTTTGCAAAGACTCCTGATTTTCCAGATTTTTTATCATGAAGGATCACCTTTGCTGTGACCAGGGGATCTGGGCCGAAAAAGAGGTCTAGCTCTTTGCCTGAAAAGGAAAAATGCCGTTTGCCCAGAAGAGCTCCGTCTACCAGAAATAATCCCTTGCCCTGGGGAAGATCCACTGCTTGGGGGAATGCGATGGCCGCGTGCAAAAATCCTAACGTACTTACGCTCGGCCGGATAGTATAGGAGAAGTGTGCCGGCCAGGTCTGCTTTTGTATCAGAGTTTGTACAGGCTCTCCTGCAGCGATATCCCGAGTGCCGAGGTCCCAGAGCGCATAGGTCCCCTTTTCTTTTTTAACGGGTATCTGGTTCGCTCGTTGTTGAACCCGCTGTAGGCTAGTAGGCGGAACATCTGCCTCTTTCATCATGGTTCTGGAACTGTCAACCGGGAAAGGTCTGACGGGTTGCAAAATCCATGGCCGAATGGATGGAGGGCTCGACTGCCTATGCGTCATACCTGTTGCCAGGGAAAGATGGACGCCATGCCAGTTTTCTCCGGTGCTTTGGTGGAGGTTTGCCTTCCATAGACATTGTATGGTTTTTTCTTTGGGCCGGGCATTGAGCCGGTAGAGAGGTGTCCAGCCACACCCCTGGACTTCATACGACCAGAAGCACGCAATCCGTTGTTGCTTGCCAGGAGCAAAACCAAGGCTTATTTTCCAGCTATATTTTTTGTTTCCCTGGATGGCTGTAATACTGTTTTTGAGCGTGGTACGCGTTTCAAGTGCTTTCTTGAGCTCTAGGTCGGTTTGATCCACGTCGAGCATGGCCTTCTGGATTTCTGAGCTCATGGTAGAGGCAATTTTTTCCAACTTTTCAAGAGATGCCTCGCGGGTTGTACTCCGGGATTCCCAAAATGTGATTCTGGCCGTGATTCCCTGTTTGTGTGCCTGGAATCCAGCTATCTTGTTTTCAATGTTTGCGAGTTCCTGCTTGAGTTCGGCAATTTTTTGGGAATCAATCGTGGATATTTTTTCTTGAGTAATGTCCTGCAACATTACCCCCGGCGGCGGGGAAACAACCAGGGTGGAAGGATCTGCCTTGCCGGGCAGGATAAGGGTACCTGTCTGTGATTGCCCTGTAGGAACACATTTGATGGGCC
>JAQVZR010000077.1 GCA_028708105.1 Desulfoplanes sp.
ACCCTACTGATTCTAAACATATGGGGGGCGACCAGCCGGTACGCCCCTACTAAAAATTCCGGGTCTGAAGAGTTACTTTATTTTGGTTATAAAACCCTATACACGTCCGGCCTTCACCATAGATAAGGAGTTATTCCTGCATGCATTTTTTCCTTTCTTCTCTTCCATTTATCAAAGTCCTGGCTGCCTTTGCCGTTATGCTCATCGGCATGCGGCTCAAGTGTTCTCTCGGAATTTCCATTCTTATAGGCGGGGTGTTACTCGGCGTACTTTTCGGGGTTGGTCCAGGAGGCATTATTCATGCGGCGGGGCAGGCACTGGTGGGGCAGAAATTTCTGTTTCTGGTGGCGATTGTAGGATTGATTCTGGTCCTTTCTGATGCTCTGGAGCGTTCGGGGCAGTCACGCAGGCTCATGGACGCCCTGTCCGGCTATCTGACCAGCCCCAGACTGCGGCTGATCTTTTTCCCCGCCCTCATCGGCCTATTGCCCATGCCGGGCGGAGCTATCTTTTCCGCACCCATGGTGGGCACGGTTTCTGAAAATATGACCGTGACCAATACCCAACGGGCCCTGATCAATTACTGGTTCCGGCATATCTGGGAACTCGGCTGGCCCCTGTACCCCGGTGTCATTCTCACCGTGGCCCTGGCTGATATTCCCATTATTTCTCTCATTTCCAAAACCTGGCCGGCCATCCTGTTCATGCTTGGCACGGGCTGGTTCTTCTTCCTGCGCCCGGGCGTGTTGGATGTTGCCGCCCTGCAGCTCAAAGATACAAACGGACCACGCAGCCTCACAACAGTGTTTAAGCAGGGATTGCCCCTTTTGGTGGCCATTGTGGGCGCAGTGGGGCTGGAAAGCATTATCCCGGTGGTTGCTCCGAGCGTCCCCTTTGAAATGGGGGTAATCACAGCCCTGGTGGCATCGGTTATCTGTGTCATGGTCCAGAACAGGCTGGGCAGCACATTTCTCAAGGACGTCCTGACCAAAAAAAGTCTGCGGGCCATGCTCCTGGTCGTTGCCGCGATCTTTATCTTCAAGGACATCATGCAGGCAGCCCATGTGGTGGACGCCATGGCCAGTGCCGCCGGGGGCAGTGCAGCCCTGTTTGCGGCAGCGGTGTTTCTCCCCTTTCTGGTGGGCATGGTCGCAGGCATCAACGTTGCCTTTGTGGGCTCGACCTTCCCCCTTCTGCTGGGACTTCTGCACACACTGGGGCTCCAGGACCAGACCATCCCCTATCTGGTACTGGCATCCTTTGCAGGTTTTACCGGGGTCATGATTTCTCCCATCCACATCTGTTTTATCCTCACCTGCCAGTTCTTCCATACCGAACTGGCCACAACCTGGCGCAAACTGGTGGCCCCATGCCTGGTCTTCGCCTGTCTGGGAGCCGGACTGTTCTTCCTCTTGCTCGGATAAAATCTATTTTCAGGACCGAAAAAAGGGTTCACCCGGATTGAAACAACGTATACGCATCCGGGTGAACCCTTTTTATATCCATAAAGGCCCACTGGACACATATGCTTGATGTATCCAGTGGGCTTCTTCTATGTTCTCACACAGCCGCAGCTGCACATGGAACGCATCCGCATCCGATTCTGAGCAAACTGTATTTTGATATCCCGTTTAAGGTTCATAAATCCATCGCCATGCTCTTGGGCAACATCAGCACCCTGCTGAATTTCTTTATCCGTGAGCACAAAAACATGCACCAGGGGCCCGACCTTTTTTTCAAGCATTTTCCGGGCGCATGCCTTATGGCACCCGTCAATAACAATGACATCCGCAGCGTTTTTTGCAGATTCAATATCCCCTGCATACCCCGCCCCGATGGCCGCCAGACACAGAGGCTCAGCAAACCCGTCGGAAACGATAGCCCGGGCCAGTTCATGGGCCAGATACCCGCCCAAAAGACATCCCGAGCATCCAGTGACCAGGGTTGGAGCTAACGCTAGGGGTTCGATCTCAAACATACTGTCTCCTTACAAAAGATGTCCCAAGACTTCTGACAAAAGCATACTCACGCAACCTGCTGCTATCCGATAACCATATTGAAAAAATATCCGGTAAACAGGATTCCAAGCCCCACCACGCCCACGAAAACAGCGATAAGCCGAGGTTTGAGCACTTTGCGCAGGATGATCATTTCAGGAAGCGACAGGGCGATCACACTCATCATAAAAGCCAGGACCGTACCCAGAGCCGCGCCTTTGCCCAGCAGTGCCTCGACAATGGGAATAATCCCGGCAGCGTTGGTGTACATGGGGATACCGATGATCACAGAAGCCGGAACTGACCACCAGGCGGATTTGCCCATGAGAGAAGCCATGAAGTTTTCCGGGACATACCCGTGGATGGCAGCACCAAGAGCGATACCAATGATCACATACAACCAGACTTTTCCAACAATATCCTTGACCGACTGCCAGCCATACCTGACGCGATCATACAGGGTCTTTACCCCGTTACTATTCTGGGTCGGATCGTTTTGCACCAGGGTTACCCATTCCTCAATGTGCTTCTCCATTTTCAACCGGCCGATGACCCATCCGGCAATGATGGCAATACAAAGTCCCGTGCCCATATACAAAACAGCCACCTTCCAGCCCATGAGACCGTACAACAGCACAACGGCAATTTCATTGACCATGGGTGCGGCAATAAGAAAGGAAAAGGTAACACCCAGAGGCACACCTGCGGCCACAAACCCGATAAACAGGGGCACTGCCGAACACGAACAAAACGGGGTCACAATACCCAGGAAAGCGGCCAAAACATTCCCTGCTGATTCGGATTTCCCGGCCAGGATTTTTCTGGTCCTGTCAGGCGTGAAAAAAGAACGCAAAATGCCCACTGCAAAAACGACAATACCCAGCAGCATGAGTACCTTGGGGGTGTCATAGAGGAAAAATTGTACGGCATTTCCCAGATGGGAGCCCGGCACAAGCCCCAAAAAATCAAAGGTCAAAAAGTTGGAAACGCCCAAAAGCTGGGAATACACCCCGTACCAGAGAATAAATATTGCCAGTCCTATGGCGGTCATCTTCCCCATGGACGGAGCAGGCGCCAGCGTTTCTGTAGGTGCCTTTTGCCCCGAAGAACATGAGCAGGGTTTCATGTTCAAGGGAGTAAAAGGTTTCGTTGTTTTGATGGATTCCAAAGGTTCCATGGTTATCTCCTTTTTTTACTTGGCGAAAAAGCCAATAATGATGAGAAATTTTTTTGCCGACTGATCCGCCAGCTGACAACTACAAATACAATTTCTTATTTTCCTTTTTGACCAAATAAGAAGATCCTCCCCACCTGTCAAGTATCGGATACTATGCGACTCACATCTGGGGGGCACACCTCATCTACAACCATACAAATAGATCGTATAAAAAGCACACATCTGCCATTCTCCCCTCCTGTACGCTCCTGTTTTCCGCTGAATCATTGCTGCGCACTGCCTCCTGAGCACTACGCACGTTATTAAACCAAACCACGTTTGAGGGATTGAGTTTTTTTCACCGCGAAGAACGCTAAGGAACACGAAGAAAAGCAACAAAATAAAGCTCAATCTATCCCAGATTCTTCACCCTTCGCGTTCCTTCGTGCCCTTCGCGGTGAAAAAAGAATTGAACAGTGATAACCTGTTCGAAAACTATGGGTCTGAAACTGGGTTTGGTTTAGAATCTCCCTTATCTGTTATCAGAAATATATTTTTCCACATCAAACTTCCTCCTGCACCCCGCCGCAGTCATATACCGCACAGTTCCGAACACCGCTCTCTCCTTCCACGGCCTGTCATGCAACCCTCCCATGGACCAGAGCACACCCACGTATCCGCTGGGGTCCCGGCCATCGAACTCGTACCGATCGTTGAGATAGATGGCCGTGGCCATGGCGTCCTCGGGTGTTTTGGACCATTCCAGAATTTTCTTGGCCCAGTACATACGCATATACCCGTGCATGGTGCCGGTCGTGACCATTTCGCCCTGGGCCGCGTTCCACAGAGGATCATGGGTTACACCATCCTCCAGATCTTTCCTTGAATAGACATAGTCGCGTACATCCAAACGGTGCTTGTCCAGAGTTGCTCTGCCCCATGCAGGAAGTCCCTTGATGGAATCATAGTACGGATTGTGCAAACAAAAATTATCCGTGAGCTCCCGCCTGATGATCATCTGTTCGAGAAAATTCTGCTGCCCCTCTGTCTGCCGGGATCGGACCGCTTCCAGAGCCACCCGCTGGGCCGCAATCTGACCAAAATGGAGCCAGGGCGAAAGGCGGGAAAGACCATGAACATTGGGGTCCCGGCTGGATTGGTCATAACGGTCAAGGCCATCGGCCATGAAGGCATACATGCGGTCCATCCCTGCCGTATACCCCGGAATAATCCCGATCACCGGGGCAACGGAGACATCAACATCCAGACCGTTTCTAAGGACACCCCAATCCGGCGGCGTGTTCGGTTCTTCCGAAACATGGAGTTTTTCCCAGGCAGGAAAGGGTTCCAGAAACTCCGCAAGCAGCTTCTGGATCTTGGGACGAATGGTCCGGGCGGCATACTCCTGTTTGTCGGAAACCCGCCAGGCCGGGATGATATTATGGGCATCCACTTCATAGAAAGGGATGTCCAGCGCCTGGAGCACTCCCTGTTTCCATGCCTGTTTGCTACGCAGGGGATCAAAATCAGTGACCACACACCCGGCATCCAGATCCCGGACAAAGGCGGGTACAACATCTTCCGGGGTCCCCGCCCGGATATCCAGAGGGATACCCATCTGTTGTGCCCGATTCCAGGTTTCTTCCAGCCCCTGGAGCATAAAATCATACTGACGCAGACAGGCACCTTCAAACGACGGAACCAGGCAGAACACCACCTGCAGAGGAACCTGTGCCTTCTCCGCCTTTTCCCGGGCAAAGAGCAAAGCCCAGTTATCGTCCATGCGCTGGTCCCGACTCATCCAATAGACAACAGCACCTAAACGTTGCGGCGCATCGTTCAGACGACGAACGCGATCAGGATGCACGTCCCGGATCATCGAACCTCCTGTGCTCCGTGTTGGACAACCATGATCTCCTGCACATCCTGAAACCGTTCCACGACCACATAGCGCGACACGTGAACAGCGATAAAGGCCGTATCCGGATTTTGAAAAAATCGATGCATCCCCGGATGATCCTTTGCAATGACAGGCCGGATATCCGCAATGCTGTCATGGGTAACCTCAAAAGCCCTTCCGAGCACGGTCACGGCCATGGCCTCAGTATAATCGTCATCGACATTCTTTCTATTGTCGGCCAGCAGCGAGACCTCGGGCCGGGCTAGAATATTCCGGTATTTCTCCGTATTTCTGGGCGTGGCCAGAACAAGGATTGCCAGATCCGGGGTGAGGCCAAAGGCCATCAGGCTGCAATAGGGTCCAGAGTCCGCAAGGGTTGCCAGGACCATGCTTTTCTGGGTGGCAAAAAAACGATGCAGCTTGGCCTGCCATGCCGGATCATCTTCCAGGAGAAGCATGGGCCGTTTTTCTTCGGTTGCCGGCTCATGGAGAACGCAGGATGCCTGTGCTTCCGCCCGTACCGGCGGACTGATCACGGGGCAGAGAATATGGCGGGTGATGCCCTTGAGCATCCCCTTGAAAATAAGGGCGTGGAAGGGAGCAAAAAGATACCAGTAGATAATGCCCCAAAGCCCCCGGGGAAGAAACCGGGCGCTCTGACGCAGTTCCGTGCGTCCCTGTCCCTGGGAAGTGATCACAAATTCCAGCATGGCTTCTCCGGGAACCTTCATCTCGGCCAGCAGGGTCAGGCGATGGTTCTCCTCCACGTCCACAACCCGCCAGAAATCCAGGGCGTCACCCACCAGGATCTGCCGGGGATCACGCCGGCCACGGCGCAGCCCCACCCCGCCCATGAGCTTGTCCGCCCATCCACGTATTTTCCAGAGCATATCCCCATAATACCACCCGCGATCGCCACCTATAGTCCGGATGGTTTCCCACACAGCGGCGGGGTGTGTCTGCAGCACAGTGGTATAATTGGAGGAAAATACGGTCCCGCCGGCATAGTCTTTATCTCCGCAGGCCATCCATTCAGGATTTTTCACGGCCCCGGCATCGCTCCAGCACGTGGCTACGGATTGCTGCCGCACCCGCTGCAGGGCCAGGGCTATGGCTTCCCGGCAGGAAAGCAGATTCTGGGGGATGATGTTGGCAATGCGCATGTCTGCACACACCACCTCATTTTTGAGTCCTTCGGCCAGAGGTTTGGCAATGCTTGCCGGAAGCGGGGTGACCAGATTGATCCAGTGGGAGCTGAGCCCCGGGCTGAGTACAGGGACAGGGATGATAATCCGTTTGCGCAGCCCGGCTTCCTGGGCATAAATCTGGAACAGTTCCTCATAGGTCAGGATATCGCGCGATCCAATGTCAAAGGTCTCTCCCCTGGTCTCGGGATGTTCCAGACACCCGGTCAGATACCCGAGCACATTACTGATGGCGATGGGCTGGCACCGGCTCCGGACCCATTTGGGGGTGAGCATGACGGGCAGCCTGTCCACAAGATACCGAAGGATCTCAAAGGAAGCGCTCCCGGCCCCCAATATCATGGCCGCCCGAAGCCAGGTCACGGGGACGTTACCCTGGACGAGGATTTCTCCCACCTCCATGCGCGATTTGAGATGTTCACTCAAATCCTTGTCCTGGCCCCCCAGACCGCCCAGATAGATGATCTGCTCAAGGCCTGCGGCCGAAGATGCTGCAACCATGTTCTCGGCCGCCGTGCGATCCTTGCCCGAAAAATCTCTGGTACCGGCCTGCATGGCATGGACCAGATAAAAGGCCGCATGACACCCGGCCACAGCTTTTTCCAGGGACTCCCTGTCCAGGACATCCACCGGCTCGATTTCCAGGTGCGGATGACGTGCATAGGGCCGGCACCCAAGTTTGGACACTGAACGTGCTCCGGCCCGCACATGGTAGCCTTGGTCCAGAAGCATGGGCACAAGACGACCGCCGACATAGCCTGTTGCACCGAGCACAAGAATAGGTTTTTGTGGTATGTTCATGATCTCCCCTGGATGAGAAAAATTAAAAACACGAAAAACGCATGCGCCACGTAGGGGCACGATGCCGGGCCCTTTTGGGCTGACAATTGACCAGACATTATTCAATACACAATCTTGAACGATATTGCATTTTCTGTAGGGGCGCCCCCCCCGTGGGCGCCCTTTTCGGACGTGGGCGCCCTTTTCGGATAACACCACCACCCTACGGATTCTGAACATATACGGGGCAGACACATGTGCCCATAAAGGGCAGACACATGTGCCCATAAAGGGCAGACACATGTGCCCATAAAGGGCAGACACATGTGCCCATAAAGGGCAGACACGGGGGTCTGCCCCTACTACATATTGGTTCATCCGGGTAATGCGTAGATGGCCTCTAGAATGCTCCACGGTGCAACAGATACTCTTTTGCCGGATGAGCCATAAATCCATCCTAGTCGTTTCAATTCACGCGAATGGTGAATTATAAACCTTCCCATACGTTTTCACAAAGAATTTTGTAGGGGCAGTTCACGAACTGCCCGTT
>JAQVZR010000078.1 GCA_028708105.1 Desulfoplanes sp.
GAACGTATCCTGCGTCGGCCATGACAAAGGGGGCATAATTTTTGGGTTTGTCCGTAATCAGATAGATGACGCTGACTGAATCCTCATCCACCAGCTGCGCTGTGGGGAATTCTTTTTTGACCAGCGCAAGGCGTTCGTGGGCAAGGTTGAGCATCTCGTCCCGCTCGCCAAAGTTCATGGTTCCCGTGGGGCAGGTGGCCACGCACATGGGAAGCAGACCACTGCGTACCCGATCAAAGCACATGTCACATTTGACGATAGCTCCTGTGCCGCTGTTGCGTCGTGGAATGTTGTAGGGACAGGCCTCACGGATTTCTTCGAATTCGGATGCCGACAATTGTTTGGTCAATTCGGTATACAGAATTGCGCCTGTTGCTTCGTCCTGAATGATGGCACCCGGGAGATAGTCGTCGGCAATGGCCTTACACGGTGCATCAATACAATGACGGCACTGGTCGGGAAAGAAATTCCAGATAACCCGATCATTTTCCAGATGCTCATTGAAACGGACGATTTTGTAATTGAAAGGGTTCAAGTCGGGAGGATTCTGATGGGTTCCTCTCTGTTTTGTTTTGACGGGGGGAAGGCCATGCCATTCTTTGCAGGCTATCTGGCACCCACGGCATGCGGTGCACCGTGATGTATCTATAAAAAATGCTTTAGGCATTTTTTTGCTCCTTGTTTATGGAACGGTATTTCAGGATGCGTTATCCAACAGGTTCAGACATTACGAGAAGGGTATCATCACTCTTCCCGTAACGCTGAGTATGTCCGCGTTATACGTCCAATTCATTGATTTTTTTGGCCTTTGTAACATTGACCAGGCACGCTTTGAACTCAGGAATGGTTGTGTTGGGATCTCCCACTGACGGGGTCAGCCTGTTGGTGGAGTCACCGCATCCAGGGGTTGTCCAGCCAAAGCAAAAGGGCATGCCGACTTCATGGACAGTTTTTCCTTGGATTTTAAACGGTCGCATACGTATGGTGACCATGGCAATGGCTTCAACCCGGCCGCGGATACTTTCCACAACAACGGGATCACCGTTTTCTATGCCTTTTTCCTTGGCCAACTGGGGGCTCATTTCCACATAAAGCTGGGGTTCAGCTTCCAGCAGAGGAGGTGTATTTCTGGTTTCACCACCACCACACCAGTGCTCGGTCATGCTGTAGGTTGTGAGCACAATGGGAAAACGTTTGTCGCCGGGGGCTGCCAGTTTGTCCATTTCACCGTCGAAGATGACGGCACAGGGATTATTCAGCTGACCCGAGAAGGGATGCTTCTTCACCGGTGTTTCAACGGGTTCATAATGCTCAGGGAACGGGCCTTCGGCGCGTCCGGGGCCAAAGAGCTGGCCATGACCTTCCTTGTGCATGATAAAGGGATATTTACCCTTTCCCGAAGCCATGGGCGGCCATCCACCATCGGGAATATCCCCGATCCATTTGGAGCCGTCCCAGCGGATGACAGATTTTTGGGGTGCCCAGGGCTGCCCATTCAGGTCCACAGAGGCTCTGTTGTAGAGGATTCTTCTGTTGACAGGCCAGCACCAGGAATAATTGGGGTATAAACCGATGGCTGCCTGTTCCGGAGTCTGGGACCAGTCGCGGCGTTTGGACTTGTTGTATTTTCTGCCGAGTTCTTCTTCTGTATATCCACCGGCGTACAACCAGTTCAGAGAAACCGTGGACCCGTCATCCTTAAGGGCTGTAAAGCTTGGGACCTGCTGGCCTTTTTTATACAGCTTGCCGTTGATGGTTGTATCCTTGGTAAACCAGCCATTGCATTTCTGGGCGATTTTTTCAGGATCATAATAATCGGGAAAATCCAGATTGAGCAATGGTTCGGGATAGGTGCCGCCTTCTTTGCGGTACAATCTTCTGACTGCGTTGGTGATACTGACGGACATGGCACCCAGGGCCATCGATTCCCCCTGGGGTTTGGTCGCCTGATAATGCCAGAGCTGCCAGCGTCCGCTATTGGTGATTGAGCCTTCTTTTTCAACCCGGTTGGCCGAAGGTAAAAGGAAGCATTCTGTTTTAACAGTTGCCGGATCAACGCCCGGCCTTTTCCAGAAATCGGTGGATTCTGTGTGATGGACTTCAGCGAAGCAGGCCCATTCCAGGTTTTCCAGGGCTTTTCTGACCTTGTTGGAGTTGGGAACACTCTGGGCAGGGTTGGTTCCCCAGATGAATCCACCTTTTATCTTGTTGTTGTACATCCGGTCAAAGAGATACAGGTAGGAATAGTTTGCGCCATCGTCGGCTTTGGGTATCCAATCGTAGCCGAATCCGTTTTCTTTTGTTCCCTTGTCTCCGTACCAGGCCTTGAGCAGACTGGCCATATAGGCAGGTTTGTGCTGCCACCAGTTGGCACTCAGGGGATCATGACTGACGGGAGTGCATGCCTTGTTGTAGTCTTCCAGGGTATTCCACTGGGCTTTGGGCATGGACAGGTAGCCGGGGAGAATGTGCCAGAGGATACAATGGTCGGTGGAACCCTGAACATTGGGCTCGCCACGCAGAGCTTCAATACCGCCACCCGCAACGCCGATGTTGCCAAGGAGAAGCTGAATGAGTGCGCTGGTACGGATATTCTGAACACCAACGCTATGCTGGGTCCAGCCCAATGCGTAACAGATGGCCCCGGCCTTGTCTTTTTTGCCGGTTGCAGCAAATGTTTCCCATACTTTGAGGAGATTGTCCTCGGAGACACCTGTTATGCTGGAAACTTTTTTTATGGTGTATCTGGAATAATGTTTTTTCATGAGCTGGAATACGCACCGGTCGTCCTGGAGGGTCTTATCGCGCAGGGGAACACCCTCGGCATCTGTTTTGAAACTCCAGCTGCTTTTGTCGTAGGTTTTACTTACTGCATTGAAACCGGAGAACATCCCGTTTTTGAACTTGAATTCATCGTTTACGATGAAGGCAGCGTTGGTATATTCCGTAACATATTCTTTGAAATATTTTTTATTTTCAATGATGTATTTGATCATACCGCCCAAGAAAGCGATATCCGTGCCGGACCTCAAGGGAACATGAAAATCACAACGCGCCGATGTTCTGGAAAATTTGGGATCGACATGCATGAGTTTTGCGCCATTATCTTTGGCGCGTAAAATCCATTTAAAACACACCGGATGATGTTCGGCTGCGTTACTACCCATGATAAATACGCAATCCGAGTTTTTGAGATCAATCCAGTGATTCGTCATTGCACCGCGTCCGAACGACTCTGCCAGAGCCGCTACAGTTGCGCTGTGTCAAATACGTGCCTGGTGGTCAAAATGGACCAGCCCAAGCCCGCGTGCCGCCTGATGCACCACGGCACATTCCTCGTTGTCCATGATGGAACAGCCGAGATGAAAAATGGATTCTACACGATTGACACGCTGACCTTTGTCATTGACGCGTTTGAAATCTCTGTCCCGGGTATCTTTGATTTTTCTGGCCAGACGATCCAGTGTCCATTCCCAGCTCTTTTCTTCCCAATGATCGCTATACGGGGCTCTGTAGAGAGGCTTGAGCAGACGGTGATGGCTGTTGATCATGGACAGCTGGGCAGCGCCCTTGGCACATAATGCGCCTTCGCTGACAGGGTAATCAGGATCGCCTTCAGTGCTGACGATTTTACCATCTTTCACATGGGCGATATAGTGACAGGTAACAGCACAAAATGGACAAATGGAGATGACCTCGCGTGCTCCATCAATCTTCATCCCGGCGGCATATGCCTGCACCGGTTTTAAATTGATCCCTAGCTGACTGAGTGGGAGCATGGCCATGCCCACCCCTGCCAGTTTCAAAAAACCGCGCCGTGTACATTTCATCCTTTCCGACCTCCTTGAGGTTGAATAATATTGAAAATTTGAGGGGTAGCGGAACTCCGTTGTATACGTTCGATGGTCATGGAGGGGGCGTTGTATCCACCACTTATATCTTACGTGGCATGCGTAGCGGATTGATGTCAACAAATTTTCGATAAAGATGAACAAATTCAGTATATTATCTTTAGCATAAGAAACGTGATTTGCGGTAACTTGTTTAAGTGCTTGTTTTTTTAGAGGAGGTCGCAAGTTCGGGAGGATGATAAAACCTAGACGCCGTAGGAAAAAAATGTGTGGGGTGTCCCTGGTCCGGGACGTAGTGAGAAAGGGATGTGCTGGGGAGGAGGAATAAAAGGGACGAGGGGGGATTGATTTCCTGTCCCTTTGTGAGGATCACGTTAGAAAAGGGCTTGTTTTGTTGTTGCGTCGAAGAGATGCATCTGCTTCAGGTTGAACACCAGAGGTACATTATCTCCTGCGCGGACGGTTGTGGTTCCTTTGGTTCGGGCCAGGAAGCTGATGTTGTCGATTTTGACGTGCAGATAGGTTTCACTGCCCAGGGGTTCCACAAAATCGACCAGAGCCTCGACCTTCCAGCTGTCTGGGGCGTTGCCGTTGATGCTATCAATAACGCTTAGATTTTCAGGACGGATGCCCAGGATGACTTCCCGGGATGTCTGACAGTCGTGGCCTGCAAGGGCTGTTTCTTGGGGGGGGACAGGCAGGGAGAATTTGCCTTGGCAGGAAATGGTGTCCCCCTTGGCGTTCAGGGTGCACTGGACGTGGTTCATGGGGGGCGTGCCGATGAATCCGGCCACAAAGGTGTTGGCTGGTTTCTGGAAGAGTTCCACTGGACTGCCCACCTGCTCGATATATCCGTCGTGCATAACCACGATGCGGTCGGCCAGTGTCATGGCCTCCACCTGATCGTGGGTGACATAGATGATGGTGGACTGCACTTTTTGATGCAGACGTTTTATTTCGGCCCGCATCTGGGTTCTGAGTTTGGCATCCAGGTTGGACAGGGGTTCGTCAAACAAAAACACAGCGGGTTTGCGCACAATGGCCCGGCCCATGGCCACGCGCTGGCGTTGACCCCCGGAGAGCTCAAAGGGTTTGCGTTTCAAGAGGTCGGTCAGCCCCAGGATTTTGGCCGCTTCGTTGACCCGTGCTTCAATGACGTCTTTGGGATGCTTTTTCAGTTTGAGGCCAAAGGACATATTGTCGTACACATTCATATGCGGATACAGGGCATAATTCTGAAAAACCATGGCCACGCTTCGGTCTTTGGGGGCGATATCGTTGACCACCCGGTCGCCGATCTTGACGGTTCCCTGTGAAATAGTTTCCAGACCGGCGATCATGCGCAGGGTGGTTGATTTTCCACACCCCGAGGGACCGACAAAGACAATGAATTCTTTGTCTTTGATGTCCAGGCTGATGCCGTGGACTGCTTCCACTTTTCCGTACCGCTTGTATACCTCTGAGAGAACGACTCCTGCCATTGAGAGCTCCGTATTTTTTGCGTCTGATTCCCTGGATTGCTGGGGATATTGATCCGGTATAAAGTTAGAACTTTTCCAGTTCACGGATCAGAATTTCTTTTTCTTCGTCCGAAGCCGTATAAACAAGTTTTGTCCGGCGGACAATGATATCTTCAAGGGAAACTGCTTTTTCTTCCGTGTGCATGTAGGACAGTTCTCCCCTGCATAGTCCGGGGATGATTTCCTGTTCACCGCCTTCCTGGTCCAGGATATAGCGGGCAACTTCAAGCCATTGGCTGCCGTATCTGGACTGCCATTTTTGGACCCAGGTCTTATCCAGGCCTACAGCAGCCAGCCTTTTTTTCCAGGAGGCGGCAATCCCTTCGGGCACCTGGCCGGCTCCTAAAATGAGATCTGTTTCGGTATGATGGTTGCGCGGGCCCTGGGGAACCAGACTGGCCCTGATGCGTTTGACAACCTTTTCGCCGAGAGAGCGGTAGCTCGTCAGCTTGCCGCCGAATACCGCCAGATACCCGGAATCGGCGTTCTGTTGTTCTTCGACGATGCCGTATTCTCTGGACATGGTGGTCATGTTGGATTCACCGTGGGAGACCAGGCAACGTACTCCTGAATAAATATGCAGAATGTCCTTTTGGGCGATGTTTGATGCCGGAAAATAGTGGCTGGTGACATCCAGAAGATAGCTGATTTCTTCCTGTGAGGGAGGGATAACGTCAAATTGGGAACCGGTGTACTCGGATTCTGTTGTCCCGATGAGGGTGAAATTGTCCTTCCAGGGCAGGACAAAAACGATACGTCCATCAGCAGGCATAATTAAAAAGCCTTGGTGATCAAACATTTTGGGGACGACAAAGTGGATGCCACGTACATATTTTAATGCGGGGTGGACTTTTGTATGGGGGAGCATGGTGTCCAGCCCAGGAACCCAGGGCCCGGCTGCATTGACGAGATACTTGCATCTGACAGAATGCTCCTGCCTCGTGCGGTGATCATGCAGGGTGACCTGATAGTGGTCGCCCTGCGGATGGATCTGGGTCACGGCCATATAATTGTGCACGTCGGCACCATAGAGTTCAGCCGTAAGAGCGGTTGCCAGGCATAAGCGGGAGTCATCAGTCTGGGCGTCCGAATATTGCAGGATGGCTGAAAGTCCTTCCTGGCGCAGAACCGTCAGGGCCGAGGCTGCTTTTTTATCCAGGCGGCAGGAATGCTTCAGATTTTTGCGACCGGCAAAAAGGTCGTAGAGTTTGCATCCTGTCTGCACCATCCAGGCAGGGCGTTTGTCGCCTTCGTAAACCGGGATGTTGAAGCGTAGTGGATGGACCAGGTGGGGAGCAGTGCGCAAAAGGACCCGGCGTTCCTTAAGAGATTCGTGTACCAGCTTGAAATCATAATTTTCCAGGTATCTGATACCGCCGTGGACCAGTTTGGAGCTGTTTCCCGAGGTGGCGTGCCCGAAATCATTTTTTTCTACGAGCAGGGTTGAATAGCCCTGGGATGCGGCCTCGCGGGCCACTCCCGTCCCGTTGATGCCGCCGCCTATAACCAGAACCTGATATTCCTGTTGTAACATAAATGTGTTCTCCGATACTGCGCTGTCGTAATCATTCCCCATGGGCATATCTTCCCCCGAGGCGACTATTGTCCATGTTTCTCCAAGAGTACCATGAGGAAAGTTTGAAAACCAAGGGCGGATTTTCCGACACTGTGGTGATCCTTTCTCGAGGAGCCTATTTTGGCGATTTTTCAGGGCAAACCCGACACAGGAGGTGATGAAAACAGGGAGCCTGGCGTGATCCGTCCGGTAAAGCCTCGAGAATCCTTCGGGGATGGGTAGAACTGAGCATCCCCGAGTGATTATTTTTTTGCTGTCAGCATGTGATGGTAGTGATGTTCAGGGGATTTTACGTTATTGTGTATTTGCTATAAATCGAAAATGATCTGTAGCTCATATTGCAACAATGCAGAAACGACAAGCGGAAAATATCGGGGAGAAGTAATAAAATAGTGTGTTATTTAAAAATGTTATAAATTTATGGACAGTCTTTCATGAAAAAGTGTCTTGACCTAAAAGAGGGGCCACAATACTATTTTGTAGTTTAGTATGTATTCAACTCAATATTTTTATGGAGGTGGAGATGATGCGAGATC
>JAQVZR010000079.1 GCA_028708105.1 Desulfoplanes sp.
GAATCAGGAAGAACCACAGAACCGCGAGGAAGAAAATAGTGAGTTTGCCGGAGAGGAAAAGGACTTTCTTAAAATGCCGAATGGGAAGATTATCTGGGGGATTTTTCGAGTACCGGCAAGCAGGTACAAGCCTATGAAAGTGAGGCCTTTGAGGAAATAAGTTCCTATGAGGGCAGGGTGTCGGCGAAACCCTCTCTTGAGGGACATTTGCTCTGGCAGCTCCACCTTTCGTCGCTTACGGAAGAAGATTGTCGTATTGGAGAGCTCATTATTAATAATTTGAGTACATTGGGCTATCTTGAAACCGGTACCGAGGACCTTGCAGCACAACTTGATGTTGACGAAGAGAGTGTAGAAGCCGTATTAAAAGTTATCCAGAATTTTGATCCAGTGGGTGTTGCCGCCCGGACCCCACAGGAATGTCTGTTGGTTCAGCTTGATGCCGTTGGTGATAAGGACCCGCTTCTGCGTTCTCTTATCACCGATCATCTTGAAGATATTGAACAACATAGATACAAGCCTCTGCTGCGTAAGTTTAAAATCGGCAAAGACGATCTCAAAGAATATCTTGATGTTATCACTGCTCTAGATCCCATGCCTGGGGCCAGTTTTGGAAACGAAATCGCCGTTTATGTCAGCCCTGATGCGTATGTCTATAAATATGAGGATGACTTTGTTATTGTTCTCAACGATGACGGCCTGCCTAAATTGCAACTCAATCCTTTTTATATGGAAACCCTTGAGGCAAATGCAAATAAGGAAGATTCAAGCTATTTGCATGAGAAAATGCGGGCTGCTCAGTGGTTGATGAAGAGTTTACAGCAGCGTCAACGAACGCTGTATAAAGTTGTGGAAAGTATTGTCAGGTTCCAAAAGGATTTTTTTGAACACGGACCCTCTCAACTTAAACCCCTCATATTGAAGGATGTGGCTGCTGATATTGAGATGCACGAATCCACAGTCAGTCGCATTACTACCAGCAAATATGTCGCAACTCCACATGGTATTTTTCCGTTGAAATATTTTTTCAACAGTGCTCTTGATCTGGATGACGGTACGCAGGTCGGATCTGAAAGTGTCAAAGTAGCTATTAAAAAAATCATTGATAGCGAAGATACAAAAAAACCATACAGTGACGAAAAAATTTCACAGATGCTCAAAGATCAACTTGATGTAAATATTGCCCGGCGAACAGTTGCTAAATATCGTTCTGCTCTTAATATTGAATCGTCATCCCGGAGAAAAACTTTTTTTTGAAGATGCGTTGGTAGTGTACGAGTGACGGGTGCCGCTGTGAGTACTTTGTACGCGTGGTACGGTGAACAGCTCCATATTCTTGTTTGTGTTGTGTACGCACCTTTATCTAGGAGGTATTCTATGAATATGAATTTCAACTTTAAGAATTTTGATCCTTCTGATCATCTGCGCGAATATGCCAAAGGGCGATTTAGCAAGATCGCTAAATACATCCCCAACCCGGCTAACGCGGATCTTCAGGTCAATCTTGAAGTCGAAAAGTTTCGTCATCGTGCGGATGTCGTGCTTACCGGGGATACTCTTCATTTGTCTGCGAATGAAGAAAGTGAGGATATGTATTCCACGGTTGACCTGCTTCTGGATAAGCTGGAAGCGCAGGTGCGTCGAGCTTGCGACAAGGGCAAGAGCAAAAGGAAGGGGGGCAATACTCGCCTTGACGGTATAAATGTTTCTCATCAAAACGAGTTGAAAGGACAAAAACCTGCGATTGTTCCTTCGGACCGTTTTTCTGCTAAACCGATGCTGGTAGATGAAGCTGGTATGCAACTGGACACGCTGGGAGATAATTTTCTGGTTTTTCTCAATGCTGAAACTGAACGGGTCAATGTGATTTATCATAGAAAAAATGGAGATTTTGGTCTCATTGACCCTGGGATTTAATACATGAAACTTGTTGATTTTCTTGATGAAGATTTTGTAATTGCAGATTTACAGGCCAGGACCAAAAAGGAGGTCCTGGCCGAACTTATTCAGCCGCTCAAAGATAAATGGATTGATTTGGATCTCGATAAGGTCCTTTCTGTTTTACTTGACAGGGAGAACCTCGGGACCACTGGCATCGGGGATGGGATAGCTATCCCGCATGGAAAACTGGAAGGTTTGGAAAAAGTTGTCCTTGTTATTGGCCGGTCTCTTCAGGGTCTTGATTTTGCATCCCTGGATCACCAGCCATGCCACATTTTTTTTCTTGTTCTAGCTCCTGAAAAAGTTGCAGGGATGCATTTACGTATTCTTGCGCATATTTCTCGTCTGCTCCAAGATCCTTCTTTCCGCCAGGCCTTCCTTGAGGCACCGGATCGGAAAGCCATTGTGTCCCTGCTTAAAGAGGCATAACTCTCGTGAACACAACACCTCCGCCTGTTGTCATTCTGACCGGTCTTTCTGGTGCAGGAAAAAGTACGGCCTTGAACGTTTTTGAAGATCTTGGTTTTTTTTGTGTTGACGGCTTGCCTGCCAGCATCATTCCGTCTCTGGTCACCCTTTTTTCTGGAGAAAAAAGAAGCCGTTATAGAGGGTTGGCCTTGGGGATGGATCTGCGTCAACTTGATTTTTTGGAACAATGGACCATTGCCAGCCAGGAACTTACCCTGCTTGGCGTTATCCCTCAGATCCTTTTTGTCGAGGCTGCGGATAGCGTCCTTGTGCGCAGGTATGCAACGACCCGCCGTCCTCATCCTTTAGAGGTCGCAGAATCAGGCCTTGAGCAGGCCATTGCCAAAGAACGTGCTATCCTCCTGCCCGTGCGCGAGAAGGCAGATCTGATCATTGATACCTCTGAATATTCAGTACATGATCTCAGACGGATTATGCAGGATCGTTGGAATTTTTTGGAAGATGAAAACAGTGGCTTTAAAGTGCATATCATTTCGTTCGGGTTCAAATATGGAGTTCCGGCGGAAGCTGATATTGTGTTGGATCTGCGATTTTTGCCTAATCCGTATTTTAATGAAAAACTACGTCCTTTTTCCGGGAAAGATCTTGATGTGGCGCAGTATGTGCTCAAAGAGCCCTTTGCTCAGGAATTTGTTACTAAGCTCCAAGATTTTCTTGCTTTTTTACTTCCCCTCTATGCCCAGGAAGGTCGGTACAGGCTGACTATTGCCTTGGGGTGCACCGGGGGAAGACATCGTTCGGTGGCCATTGCCGAATTGATATTCAGATTTCTTCGTCAAAAGGCCTTCAGTGTCTCGCTGGAGCATCGACATTTGGAACGCGATTAGGCATACGGAGGTTGGATGATTGGTATTGTTTTGGTTACTCATGGTGAGCTTGGTAATGTTCTGTTGGCAACCGCATCAACAATCTTGGGCTCAATCCAGGATTGTCCTTCAGTGTCCATAGATGTTTCCAGGGGTATGGATGCCATAATCGCTGAGATTAAAGATGCCGTTTCTCTCTGTGATCAGGGAGATGGGGTTTTGGTACTTACGGATATGTTCGGCGGTACGCCAACGAACATCAGTCTTTCCCTCCTGGTAGCCGGTAAACTGGAAGTTGTGACCGGGGTGAATCTGCCCATGTTGCTCAAAGTGCTTGGTGCTGCCAGGGATTCTGAATTGCGGAAATTGGCATCTGAAGCCAAAACGGCTGGTAAGCACGGCATTCTTGTAGCCGGAGAGGTATTGCGCAGGAGGGTTGAAGGCTAAATGATCTGGGTCCGCATTGATAATCGCCTTGTTCACGGTCAGGTCATTGAGACCTGGCTTCCCTATACCAAAGCCAGGGCCATCATGGTCGTCAACGACGATTTGGCCGATGATCCTTTGCGTCAGGAAATTATGTATTTGGCCATTCCTCATGATGTGGAGTTACTTTTTTCACGTGTTGCAGGGGCGGGCGAAGCCCTTTTGCGTGCTGAAGAATCGTTGAAGAATACACATATCCTTGTCCTGTTCGCCACGTGTTCCGATGCAAGGAACGCCTATACTCACGGGCTGTCGTTTTCCCAACTTAACGTTGGCAACCTTCATTATAGTCCGGGAAAGAAACAGATATGTGATCATGTAGCTGTGGGATCAGACGATATTTCATGTCTTGATTTTTTTTCACGACGAGGGGTAACCCTTGATTTCCGCTGTGTTCCCAATAAACCTGTTCAGGTGACAACATGGTAGGGCCCCATTTCCCTCTCCCCGTTGTTCTGGTGGCTGGCAGTTTTTTTTTGCTTTTTTTTCACTTTTTCGATTTTGCATAAGTATTAATCTTGTAGCTCGTCCGTTGGTCATTGCTTTTTTTTGGGCTTTGTGCACTGGTTCTTGGACTATCAGTCTGAGCATAGCCTTGTTCTTCGAGCTCTTCTGGCTCGATATCATCCCCGTTGGAACTTTCATCCCCCCCCTAAGCCTTTTTTCCACCCTGGCATCTCTTCTTTTGATCCATGTTTTGGGCGTCTATCATCCAGCAAAAATTGCCCTGGTGATGTTTGCCACCGTCCCTTTTGCATCTTTTGGAGCATGGGTTGAGGCGAAACAGCGCTCGTGGCAGAATCGTGAGTTTAATATGCTTGTGATTTCGACGCGACGTGGCCATGCAAATGCTTTTGCCCCGGGAAAATTTATTCATAAAGGAATTATGCATACTTTTTTTCTGCAAGCCTTTTTCTGTTGTGTGAGTCTGTTTTTTTTGTTTGGAATCCTTAAAACTATCTTGCCCCTGGTGCATCCATATCCTTGGATTTTCTGGCCCGTACTTTGGCTTTTAGCCAGTATGGGCGGCGTGTTGTCTTTGCGGTTTCGGCGTGCACCATGCTTTTGGGGCTGTGGCGTTCTGGGGATAGCCGGGGGCTTGTGGATGCTGGCTGTGTTGTAGCATTGGCTGTTTTTTTGTACTTGGTGTAAAATTTGTGAAATTTTCCCCAAAGAACTGCTTGGCAGTGACGATCTATTGTGATATTTAGCACAAGCATTTAAAGAATAATGGAACTTATTGCTAGTGCTGATGTACATTTCTTTCTTTCAATTTAGGAGGTTACTCATGGCTGTTTACGTGTTTGGTCACAAGAATCCTGATTCCGATACCGTTTGTGGTGCTATCGCTCTGGCTGATCTGCAGAGCAAATTGGGCGTTGAAGCCGTTGCCGTGACTCAGGGGGCCATCAATCCTGAATCCGCTTTTATTCTGGACAAGTTTGGTGTTGCCGCTCCTGAAGTCAAAACTTCTTTTGCCGGTGAACAGGTTATGCTTGTTGATCATTCCGATCTTGCCCAGAGTCCTGAGGATCTGAAAAAGGCTGAACTGCTTGGCATCGTGGACCATCATAAACTTGGCGATGTGACTACTTCTAACCCTCTGGAATGTTGGATCTGGCCTGTAGGTTGCTCCTGTACCGTTATTAAGGCCATGTACGATTTCTATGGTGTTGAGGTCCCCAAAAATATTGCCGGTCTTATGCTCTGTGCTATCCTGAGTGATACAGTTATTTTCAAGTCTGCCACATGCACAGAAAAAGATAAGAAGGCCGCAGCTGCGTTGGCAAAAATCGCCGGCGAAACCAATTTACAGGCTCTGGGCATGAAGATGTTTGAAGTCAAGTCCGCTATCAAGGGCACGCCCATGCGTGAACTGGTCGAGCGTGATTACAAGGATTTCAACATGAACGGCAACACGGTCGGTATTGGTCAGCTTGAGCTGGTCGACCTCGCGCTTGTTGACGACATCAAGGCTGACCTGGCCAAAGATATCCAGGCTCTTAAAGATGAAGGTTCCCGTCATTCTGTCTTCCTGATGCTTACCGACATCATGAAGGAAGGCACTGAAATGCTCATCGTTTCTGATGATGCATCCGTTGTTGAGAAGGCTTTTGGGGTTAAACCCAAAGGAGGCAAGGTCTGGTTGGACGGCGTCATGAGCCGGAAAAAGCAGGTCGTTCCCAATCTCGAAAAGGCTTTTGCCTAAGTCTGATCAGAATCTAGTTCCAAAGGCCCCCTTCGGATTTTCCGGAGCGGGCCTTTTTTTTAGGGTTTATTTGGCAAAACAGGCAAAAATAATTTGCCAGAGATGGTTGCTTGCCTCTAAGCTGAAAGTCCCACGTACGGGATTCAATGTCTTGAGCGTGTGCGAGATTCCTACGGCGGTTCAGTATTTCGGCGGAACATGGTACGCTTTTGGAGACGGGAGCTGGTCGGCTTTGCGAGTTCCATGTAAGGAAGCTCGTTGACATAGCTCATCAGAAATCTGTTCACCTTATCCGTCGCTTGGTCATGATCGCACCCCTCGGCATTCCCGGCATCGAAGAAGATCATTGACGCGGGGTCCTTTTGGGGACGATTACACGGGCGGTAATAACAATGTTTGGAACTGACTTGTAAGACATTATATTCATGCTATCGGGAGGTTGCTATGAACGATACCCTTGATTCTTTTTTGGATGAACTCCAAGGACGTGTGTATGACGATACCCGTGAGAGTATGGGCGAAGAGGTATACAGGCGATGGAAAAATCCGGTTTATCTCAAAAAAATGGAACAACCTTCTGTCCAGGCGGAGTTGAGCGGAAGTTGTGGTGACAGCATCACCATTTATCTGAAAATCATGGACGGCCGTGTGATTGCTGCAAATTTTGAAACAACAGGATGCGGTTCCAGTCAGGTCAGCGGCGAAGTGGTCTGTGAGTATGCTATTGGCAAGAGCGTTGAGGAGGCGGGGATGCTCGACGGCAAGGATGTGCTGCAGGTCCTGGGCGGACTACCCGAAGAAAATACACATTGTGCCTATCTGGCAGCTGAAACTCTGCGTGAAGCTGCGCGAAATTATTTACAAAGGGTGTAGAGTCACGCTGTAGAAAACAGAATGAACACAATGCAGAATACAAAAAAATAGATTGATTGGTGGCTGTTTCCGGTTTGGTATTGTTAACGTTAGTGTTGTCAACGGGGGACGGGTGTCCATTCCCATTCCCCGTTGCCGTTTGGGATATGATTTTTCGGATGATGATTCATATATAAGCGTGTCAACCGGGACAGTCCGTTGTACCAGTGAGGGTTATAACCACAATTTCTCCCGGGCAATTGAATCGTATCGGGACACCGGATACGCCCACTCCATTGGTCGTGTAGCCTTGCATGGGGCCAGCGTTCCAGGTTCCCTGACACATCCGTCGCGGTGCCGAGCAATGGGTAAAAACAGGGCCGAAGGGGGGAATTTGGATTTGTCCTCCATGGGTATGTCCGGCAAGATAAAGGTCGGCCATCTGTTGCACCTCATTGTACACTTCAGGAGAATGGGCCAAAAAGATAGTGCATTCCTTTGCCGGGACATCCAGGAAGGCCTGGTGTATATCTGCGCATTTAAAATAATGGGGTTCATCAGCGCCCACAATCCAGAGTCGATGTTGACCTTTACGTATACATGCGGAGTCGTTGACGAGCATT
>JAQVZR010000080.1 GCA_028708105.1 Desulfoplanes sp.
TCCCGATATCGGCGTTACCTGGCCTCTGGACGGGAACGAGCCCGTACTTTCGGACAAGGATCAATCCGGAAAGTCCTTTGCCCATGCCGAGGTGTTCTCATGAAAGTTCTGCTTATAGGCAGCGGAGGACAACTGGGCTGGGAGCTTTGCCGGACATGCCCGCCCTCCATAAATTTTGTGCCTCTGGATTACCCTGAAATTGATCTGAGCGATGGCATGCATGTTGACCGTCTGGTGTCTGAAATACAGCCTGACTGGGTGATCAATGCGGCAGCCTATACCGCGGTGGACAAAGCCGAATCCGAGCTGGAAAAAGCCCGGGCCGTCAATGGTGCAGGTGTTGGTTCGCTGGCATCTTCCGTCGCCAGGATAGAAGGCAGGCTTGTTCAGATCTCCACTGATTTTGTTTTTGATGGAGAACACGGAGGTGCCTACCCACCCGATGCCGAGTGTTCCCCCCTGGGAGTCTATGGCCAAACAAAACGAGAGGGTGAGCTGGCGGCATTGGAGGCGTTACCGGGGCGGGTACTGCTTCTCAGAACGGCCTGGCTCTATTCGTCTCACGGAACAAATTTCGTCAAGACAATGCTGCGATTGATGAAAGAAAAAGATCAGTTGGGCGTTGTTGATGACCAGATTGGAACCCCTACATGGGCCCACGGCTTGGCCACAACGATCTGGAGAGGCATCGATCGGAACCTGACAGGTTGCTATCACTGGACGGATGCAGGTGTTGCCAGCTGGTATGACTTTGCTGTCGCCATCAGGGACGAAGGCATTGCCTGCGGCCTGCTGAAAAATGCCCTTCCTGTTTCCCCCATTCCCTCCTCTGCCTACCCCACACCAGCCCAACGACCTTCAAACAGTGTTCTTTCCAAAACCTCAACGTGGAAAGATTTTGATATCCAGCCCGTGCACTGGCGGGAACAGCTGCGTTCTATGCTTCAGGAGATGTGTACCCATGCGTAGATTACTCATTACCGGAGGTGCTGGATTTATCGGAGTAAATTTTGTCTATTACTGGCTCAAAGAGCATCCAGACGATCGGGTTGTTGTGCTGGATGCCCTCACCTATGCGGGGAATCGGGAGAGTGTACGCGAGGCAGAAAGAAATCCGCATTTTCAATTCGTACACGGAAACATTCTGAATCAGCCCCTGGTGGAACAACTGCTCCGGGACGAACAACTGGATACGATCGTCCATTTTGCGGCCGAAAGCCATGTGGATCGTTCCATCACCGGCCCCGATGCCTTTATTGAAACGAATATTGTGGGGACGCACAGCCTGCTGAAGGCAGCTAGACAGATATGGCTGGAAGAACGCAAAGGAGCAGGTCCTTTCCGTTTTCATCATGTCTCAACAGATGAAGTCTACGGCACCCTGGGCCGGGGCGATGCGCCTTTTTGCGAGGACACGCCCTATGCGCCCAATTCCCCCTATGCCGCGAGCAAGGCGTCCTCAGACCATCTCGTCCGCGCCTACCATGAAACCTATGGGCTGCCTGTTTCCATCAGTAATTGCTCCAATAATTACGGACCCTTTCAATTTCCAGAAAAGCTGATCCCCTTGACGATCATCAATGCCCTGCACAACAAACCCCTCCCCATCTATGGAGACGGCAAACAGATCCGTGACTGGCTCTACGTCCGCGATCACTGCCGGGGCATTGCAATGGTCATGGATGCGGAACAGACCGGGGAATGCTTCAATATCGGCGGGATCAATGAATGGGAAAATATTGATATTGTCACCCTCATCTGTGATCTCCTTGATGAACGCTTTGCCAAAAATCCAGCTCTCGCAAGCAGATTCCCCCTGGCCACAAAGCTGCACGCAGGAAAAAGCCGCGACCTCATCACCTTTATCAAAGACCGCCCCGGTCATGACCGCCGCTACGCCATTGACCCGACCAAGGCCCAAAAGGTTCTCGGCTATGAACCGGACGAGACCTTTGCTTCCGGCATCAGAAAGACCCTGGACTGGTATCTGGACAATGAACCGTGGTGGAGACCGCTTCTGGATGCGGGGTACAGTGAGTGGATTGCCAGGCAGTATAACTGAAATTTTCATGTCACAAAAATAAAATTACGTAGAAGCAATTATAACTATTTAATTATACAAACAATTAATCATGATTAAAGACATCATTGCACTTGCTAGGCCTCATCAGTATGTAAAAAACCTTTTTGTATTTTTACCTGCATTCTTTGCGTTTAAAATACATCAGCCAGAATTGCTGTGGAAGGCATGTACAGCTTTTTGTGCTTTCTGCATGGTTGCCAGCGCCGTGTATATCCTGAACGATTGGCTGGATCGTTTTGAAGATGCAAAGCACCCCGTAAAATGTCACAGGCCCCTGGCCTCAGGTCGTATAAAGGGTCCAATGGCGAGTGTTTTTTTTGCATCTTTCCTGGGGGGAGGAGTCGTACTTGCCTTATATTCCTCGACAAATGTTTTGTATCTTATCTGCCTCTATGTGGCCATGAATATTGCCTATTCTTTTAAACTAAAGCATATTCCTATCATTGATGTCACTGTGATCTCCATTGGATTTGTAATCCGTCTTTTTGTCGGAGCGGCGGCAACGGGGATTGCGTTGGTGAATTGGATTATCGTGATGACTTTTTTGCTGGCGCTGTTTTTGTCCCTAGCCAAACGGCGAGATGATGTGCTTCTCTTTCTCAAAACCAACCGTAAAGCACGGGATGTCATTGACGGCTACAACCTTAAATTTTTGGATGCCTCAATGGTCATGACCGCAGCCATTGTGATCTTGGCATATATTTTATGGTCCATATCCCCTGAAGTTTCGGCTAAACATGCAAATCCAAATATATATCTGACTTCTGTCTTTGTTGTGCTTGGAATTTTACGATACATGCAGATTACTTTTGTTGAAGAAAAAAGCGGAAGTCCCACCAAGGTATTATTGCGCGACTGGTTTATTCAGCTCACATTGATGAGTTGGGTAGGAAGTTTTGTGTGGATTTTATATTTTTAAACCGTGAACTTATTCTGACAATCTAATATTTTTTGGGTGAAAATAATGGAACATAAAAGAACAGACCCCGCACAAATAAAAAAAATAAGTTTACAAAATATCAGTAATATTCTTGCATCATTTTTTTTACTTATAAATTTTTTAATATTACTAGTGCCCTTGTATCCCGGCATGCCGCGTGGAGGTCTTGATCCTTCATGGGTTCTAGGGATGGTCCACGCAACGGCAGAGCACCTGATTATTGGTCACGATATCATTTTTACATTTGGACCATTTTCGTCGATCTACACAAAAGTTTTTCATCCTGATACCGATATAATGACGCTCACGTGTTCAACATACCTTGCATTCATGTATTGGATAGCAACGCTATGTATTCTTCGTGGAAAATCACCGTGGTGGTGGTGGGTTCTGGGTGGATCACTAGTATGTATCCCTTTGAGTAAAGATTCTATACTTCTGCTTTACCCTGTAATAATTGCACTAATTTTAATTAGTTATAACTTTCACCCTACAAGAAACAAGCTAGTCAATACGTTCTTTACACCATTCTTGATCATCATCCTATTTTTTCCTTTAGGGTTGTTAATTTTGATAAAAGTGACATTATTACCTGTTTGTTTATTTGCACTTCTTGTAGTTTGCTTTAAATTTTTAAAAGAAAATTATTGGGCATGGATTATTGCATCTGTCGCAAGTGTTCTAATTTCATTGATTTGTTTTTGGACAATTTCAGGTCAGCCAGCATTTGCTCTGTTAGAATATTTTGGTGGATTACTTCCAATCATCTCGGGATATACGGAAGCAATGTCTTCTTCAGGACCAATTCTAGAAATTATTTCATATTTGATGGCAGCAATGAGTATCCTGCTGGCTATACTTCTTTTGGGAAAAAATAATCAAAATAAATTTTATATATGTTTCATATTTTTTATTTATTTATTCATAGGATTTAAACAAGGTTTCGTGAGGCATGATGGCCATGCGATGGCCGCTGGCTCTTCGATTTTTTTATCAATGATTTTATTAGGGATGTTTATCGATTCAAAACACTATATGTTCGTAATTTTACTCTCTGTTTTATCCTGGGGAATAATCGATAGTCACTATGTTGGGACATCTACGAAAAATATATTTCTTTCTCATAAATATCAAAATGCATTAAATGAATTGCAAATACGAATAAAAAACTATGATATTTTTAATGAAAAATATACAAACGCGATGATTTCACTACGAAAGAAAGGGAATCTTCCTCTTCTCAAGGGTACCTCTGATATTTATTCATATCAACAGTCATATCTTATTGCATCCGGAAATAGATGGAGTCCTCGTCCTATATTTCAAAGCTATTCAGCGTATACAAAAACACTCGAGCAGAAAAATCTAGATCACCTGCTTAGTAAGAATTCTCCGGATAATATTTTTTTCAATGTTCAAACGATTGACGGTCGTCTTCCATCTCTTGACGATGGAAGGAGTTGGCCAGCACTTCTTAGTGAATATACCCCGATCACATTCGATCGCAGTTTTTTAAGACTCAAGAAAATTTTGCCAGATCAAAAATTTGCTTTAGAAAAAATATCTTCCGCAACCGTAAAAATGGGAGATAACGTGAGCGTACCTTATAATAGAAATCCTATTTTTGCTGAAATAAAAATCAAACCAACTATACTCGGAAAATTTTTATCTTTACTATTCAAACCATCACAGCTCGAAATCGAGCTGAATCTTAACAATGGTGCTTTAAAAAAATACAGGATAATTTCTGGAATGGCCGAAGCAGGATTTATTATTTCACCATTTATTGCGTCAACACGTGATTTCGTGGCACTTTATTCGAGTACAAATATTCAATATGACCAGCAAGTTAGTGCAATTCGAATATATCCAAAAAATTTTAGTTGGGTCTGGAACAAATATTACGACATTACTTTTTCATCAACAAAAAATACAGTTAAAAAAGATATATCTTCCTTGCTTGGCCTCAGTCATATCGAAAATAATTTCCCCGAAATGGATATCGTTCCTTCCAGTGGAGAGGGCTACATAGACACTATCAATGCTGCCCGCCCAAATCAAAATACTATCACTGTTCATAATCTGCTTTATGTTCAAGGCTGGTTAGCTGATTCTATCCAAAACGGAACGATTCCAGAGCAGACATTCATTACGTTACAAAACAATGCAGGAAATATTTTTTATGCAAAAACGAAAAAACATCCTCGCCCAGATGTCGCGAAATATTTCAAGAAATCCTCTCTTGCAGATGCAGGATTTACGATTAAACTTGCATTGCCTAAAACCATGACCGGACAATATAGACTCGGCCTCGCTTATGTAAAAAAAGGCAAATTACACATTTGCTCCCAATTTAACCTACCAATTACCATTGTTTCCGAGAGAATTCATGATAAAAAATAAAATCATCCTCCCTGGCGGCGCAGGTCTAGTCGGCCAAAACCTTGTGGCCCAACTGATCAACAAAGGTTACTCGAATCTTGTTGTTCTGGACAAGCACAAAGCCAACATTGAAGTGCTCCGACGACTTCATCCTGATATCGTTGTCGAGTATGCAGACCTAGCAGAGCCTGGTGGAACCTGGCAGCGTCATTTTGACGGAGCCGATTCAGTAGTGATGCTGCAGGCACAGATTGGCGACTTACATCTGGAACCCTTCATCCGAAATAATATCACCTCTACAAAAAATGTACTTGCGGCAATGAAAACATCCGCAGTGCCGTATCTTGTCCACATCAGTTCTTCGGTGGTGGAGTCTGTTGCAGATGACTTTTATACAAATACCAAAAAAGAACAGGAACAGATCGTTCTCGAAAGTGGGATTGACTGCGTGGTTCTCCGACCGACCCTGATGTTCGGCTGGTTTGACCGTAAACATCTTGGCTGGCTCTCACGTTTCATGCGCAAGGTACCGATCTTCCCCATTCCAGGAGATGGTCGTTTCATGCGTCAACCACTGTATGCCGGTGATTTTTGCGCCATCATAACCAGCTGCCTGGAAAGCAGGATCAAAGACCAAATATTTAATATTACCGGTCTGGAAAAAGTTGATTATATTGATATTATTCGTGAAATCAAAAAAGCAACCCGAGCTAAATCCCTCATTCTTACGATTCCTTATTCATTATTTCATATTTTACTGAAAACATGGGCGTTGTTCGATAAAAATCCACCATTTACGGCGAGTCAGCTCGAAGCACTGATTGCTCATGATGAATTTGAAATCATTGACTGGCCAAAAATATTTTCTGTTCATCCAACCCCTTTTTCTCAGGCCATTGATCAAACCTTCAATGATCCTACATACAGCAAAATTATTTTGGAGTTTTAACGATGGCTGAAGAACGGATAGCTGTTTTGGGTGCTGGGCCCATGGGCCTTGCGACCGCATATCAACTTGCCCGCGATGGGCATAACCCCGTAGTGTTTGAAGCTGATGATCGTGTCGGCGGGATGACCGCCTCCTTTGATTTTTCAGGTGAATATCTGGAACGTTATTACCATTTTCATTGCACCTCGGATGATGCTTTTTTAACCGTTCTGGATGAATTGGATCTGTCGGACAAAATGCATTGGGTCGCAACAAAAATGGGCTATTGGTTTCAAAACAGAGTGCAGCCCTGGGGCAACCCCGTAGCCTTGTTGAAATTTCGCGGCGTAGGATTGGTGGCTAAATTTCGCTATGGACTGCACGCATTTTTATCTACCAAACGTACCCAATGGAAACCGTTAGATACTCTTGAAGCAACAGGCTGGATCAAACGATGGGTAGGCAAAGAAGCATACGAAATCTTGTGGAGACGGCTTTTTGATTACAAATTTTATAACTACGCAGAGAATCTTTCAGCGGCCTGGATTTGGAGTCGTATCCGAAGGATTGGGCGTTCCCGGTATAGTCTATTCAGGGAAAAACTTGGTTATCTGGAGGGTGGATCAGCAACGCTCCTGCAAGCAATGTCCGACGATATTGTAGCGCATGGAGGAGAGATACACCTCTGTGCTTCTGTCAATAAAGTAAGGATTGAATCCGGAAAGGTTATCGGCCTTGAAGTGAATGGCGACTTCCAACCCTTTAGCAAGGTTATCAGTACAATTCCTCTTCCATATATTCCCGCAATCATGCCGGATCTCCCGGATCATATTCTGACAAGATTTCAATCCGTGAACAATATCGCAGTTGTCTGTGTCATTGCCAAGCTGCGTAAAGCGGTAACGGATAATTTTTGGCTTAACACCAATGACTCTGAAATGGATATCCCAGGACTCGTTGAGTACACAAACCTTCGGATATTAGATACGCATATCGTCGATGTTCCGTTTTATATGCCCGGCGAACATCCTAAATTTTCCGAAGATGATGCTGTTTTTTGCCAA
>JAQVZR010000081.1 GCA_028708105.1 Desulfoplanes sp.
AGAAATCACAGCAACTTCGGTTGTCCCGCCGCCAATATCCACGACCATATTTCCACAAGGCTCTTCAATGGGCAGCCCAGCACCGATAGCAGCAGCCATCGGCTCTTCCACAAGCTTGACATCTCTCGCCCCGGCCTGTTGTGCCGATTCAATAACCGCTCTCTTTTCCACCTGAGTAATACCCGTAGGAACACATATGACCATCCGGGGCTTGACTAGGTTAAGGCCGGTGATCACTTTCCGTACAAAATAGGAAATCATGGCCCGGGTAACTTCAAAATCAGCAATGACTCCATCTTTCATCGGGCGAATGGCTCTGATTCTTTCCGGGGTCCGGCCTAAATATTCTTTAGCCTCCCTGCCTACAGCCAAAACGGCACCGGTGCGGCTGTCTAGTGCGACAGCGGAAGGCTCGTTGAGCACAATGCCTTCTTTTTGGGTATAAATGAGGGTATTGGCCGTACCCAGATCCATCGCCAAATTTTTTCCCATAAACCCAAATAAACGGCTAAAAAACACTGTGATAGCTCACTTTGTTATTTTGTTTTGTCTTGTTGAAATACCAAGATATTTCGTTCGTAATGCACTGTCCGCCTCTTGAAACCGAAGCCGTACGCGAAAACGAAAAAAAATATACACAGACTACAAGCAAGGCGCAAATAAAAAGAACCTAAAAAACAGTAAACATCCCAGCATTAGTTTTCACCGGTTTATTTTCCGGACCTTTTTTGCCGGTGGAGACGATTCTTAAGGTAAAGATTTTCTAAAAATAACGCGAGATAATCGGCAACAGTCAGGGCAAATTTTTTCAACGTCGGATCAAGCACGTGCCTGGATATATCCGCAAAGACCAACACCCCCCTGGTTCTCCTGTTAACAATCAGAGGGAGACAGATAACGGTTTTCATGAGCGGCCCCTGATCCTTAGCAAAAAGGACCAAGCCTTCGGAAGAAGCAGCAGAATCTTCCGAAAATACCGGACGTTGATTTTTAAACGCCCAACCGATCACACCACTTCCGATTTTAAACTTGTCATGCATCGCACTAGGGTCAAGAAAGCCTTGCACATTCCATCCTTCCAAATAATACCCTTGCCCCCACTCATCCCTGACAGTCAGCATACAAAAAGGGAATCCAGTACTCTCAGACAACAAATCCAAAAAATGTTTCAAGAAGACAGACCACTTAGGAAAACGCTCCCGGAGTTGCGGAATTATTTGCATGCACTGCAAAAGAATAGCTTCTTTTTCTGAAAAAGCTATCTCGCCGGTATCTTTACACAACGAGCTTATTAAACAAGAAAACTGATTCAGTATCTTCTGCTCTTTATCGGAAAAAGAATACGTTTTTTCACTGTCAATGCACAGGGCTCCTCCGATCAAAGGAACAGGACATCCCAAAAAAGTCTTGATGTGATCTTCCCCTCCCTTACGGTAATACCCCAAAAAACTTTGCTTCTGATCAAAATTAGTCACCAAGAGAGGTTGCTGGTTGCGGATAATCCAGCCGACAAGCCCCTGGCCGGGCTCAATAGTGGTATCATTGGCAATATCATCTCCCAAACTGAACCAGGCATTTAAAACAAACCGGCCATCCTCTGAGGGAAGAAACAGGGCAACCGAATAGGCCTCAAAAATATTGCCCACGATGCCCATAAGATTATCAAGATGTTTTTGTTTCATTAGTTACTCATAGCCGGGACATTCATTGCACAAGACTGAATATCGTGATCTGCAGCAAATGCCCCAAAAGGCCCAAGGGAAGCCGATGTCATTCCGAGCCCTTGCTGCTCCCGGCATCGCGCCTGCGGGGCGCATCCGAGTAAGAAAATTCCGCACAAAGTGTCAATTTCGTATTCTTATTGAAAATCAATATGTTTGTTGCTAGTTATCTATTTCATATCTTGGAGAGATAAACCATCATGACAATCTCAACGTGGGAACAATGTTTTACCGAACCCGAAAAGCAACGGGAAGAGGGGGCTGGCGCGTGTACCGATGACAAATCGGTCAGCACACTTGCTCGGCTCAAGAAATTTCTGGATCGGGTGCACATAAAATATTGTCTCGTACGCCCTTTTTTTGAACAACACTCCTATCCCCTGGTCGACCCCCGGGAATTATTGCCCTCATTCGAGGCAGATCTCTTTGAGTATCCGGATCTGCCCGGATTTTCCATGGTCGCCTTCGACAGACAACTTTCATACTTTAACGAAATGTTTCAATTTGATCTTCTGCACTCCCCTGCGGACGAAAATGATTTCATCAAGGGGCAAACATGTCCCCTTGAACTAGCCATCCACAAAAAAAATGTCCAAGTATTTTTGAATCGTCTCCCCAAAAAATTCCACGATGATTTTAAAAAATTTTCCAATGAAAAAGACCTGACAAATCTTGAGAATTATTCAGCCCTGCTGGATTTTCTGCTCAAAATGGATCGAGGGCATGTCATGGCTCTGGATGCTGAATATTCATTTTATTTTTCCGGGATATTTGCCTCTTTTCCTTCGGACATCGACGCAGAACTCAAACGTTTCGGCCTGCGCATTCATAAATTCGACGCGGACAACAACCGCGTCTATGAACAAAATCGGGATTTTGTGTATCAATTTCTCATGGAATTGTACGGATTTCCTGTTGTCTCTGAACGACGCACCTCCGCGGCCATGTTTGCACGCCGCCTCTATAAGATGGGCGAGACCTTCCTTATCCGGGTCCTGGGACAATCCGATCGGACCATAACCACCTATTATCCCCATCCGGGCAACAAATACTATCCCCGGGTTGAAAAAATTGCCCTCGTAAATGTCAGCAAACAACGTAAAGAAATTATCCGTTTCCTGCAGGACAACGGGTTCATGATCCATCCCCACAAAAAAGTTATTATCCTCAAAATCACCTATACGCAGCACAAATACGGCAAAAACAATGTGCGTGAGGATAGAGCTCTATCAGTACTCAAACAGGAAGTCATCCATCCGTGGACCGGCATGTGCTGCACGTCACTCAATATTATCAAAGACACCTATTCCATGACCTTACAGCTCAACGATATTGTACGGGGTGAATTCAAAGGGAAAATAAAATATAAAAAACATGAAATTATCGAAAATACCGACACCCATACCAACCGGCTCAAGTTTCTTCATTCCTGGCTGAGTAAACACCAGCGCAGAATCATCGGCTACTCGGATGAATTTTATATCAATGCGAGCAAACTTTTAGAGCATTATCTACTCGACGAAGCCCACGCATCTGAATTTAACGAGCTCAGAGATCTTTATCAGGAGGTCTGGGCGATATACAGCTATATCCAGCAAGCCAGGAAAATACAGCAGCTTGAGGATCTGAGCAACAGACTTTTCCAGGGCAAAAGAATCAGCTACTGTGAGATGCTTGAACATATGATAGAGATTATGAGCACACTGAAATTTGAAATAGTCCGATATTTTGACCCGCTGGTCATTAAGGCCATCGCCTTTGGGGATGACATCATCAATTCGCGTTATATTCAAAGTAAATACATCACCCCCAAAGAAGACACCCTCACCCCCTACGGGCTTTCTATTCGGAAACTTTACGGTCGTCTGGTTGCTCTACTGGACGAATTCAAGGCTATACGCAAAAGCCATGTAGACAAGTCAGGTTCCGCCAAGTAAGTTCCCGTGCAAAATATATGCAGGCATCATTTCAACCTCATCCCTCATTAATATAATATATACAATGAACAAGGAGTCTCGTATGCAACATTCCGCAGCCAATCTATTAGTCACCCCCCTCACTCCCTGGCACAAGGCAAACGGTGGCCGTCTGGTCCCCTTTGCCGGATGGGAGATGCCTGTACAATACGAAGGAATACTTGCCGAACATAAACATACCCGTTCCAGCGCCAGTATCTTCGACATCTGCCATATGGGCGAATTCTATGTTTCGGGTCCCAATGCGGGTAAGGCATTAAGCACAATCGTCACCCATAACCTCAAAACATTGCCCCCCGGTCAGTGCCGATATGGATTCATTCTCAACCAGCTGGGCGGTGTTTTAGACGACCTGATTATCTATCGTCTGGATCAGGACGAATATATGATTGTGGTCAATGGTGCCTGTATTGACAATGATTTCGGATGGTTTTCCTCACATCTCCCCGAAGAGATTACCATTGAAAACCGTTCGTTCAGCACCGGAAAAATTGACCTGCAGGGACCAAAATCTTTTGATATCCTCAACGAGATCATTCCTGGCGCCTGGAAGAATCTCAAATATTTTCATTTTGTCCATACGGAACTGAACGGAACAAAAATACTGGTCAGCAGAACCGGCTACACTGGTGAACTGGGATACGAACTGTACATGGATTGGGATAAAGCCCTTGGTGTCTGGGAAACGTTTCTGGCCTATGAAGACGTCAAGCCCGCAGGGCTTGGAGCCCGGGACACGCTGCGTCTGGAAATGGGCCTCCCCTTGTACGGGCAGGACCTGGATACAGAACATACTCCTGTCGAAGCAGGATACGGTTTTTTCCTCAAATCTGAAGCCGAATATATTGGTAAAAAATATCAGGACAATCCCCAGGAAAAACTGATTCCCATGATCATTAAAGGGCGTCGGTCCGCCCGTCACGGCGATGACGTCTTCCTCCCCGACGGAACCCTTGCAGGCAAGGTTACCAGCGGATCATTTGCACCCTCCTTGGGAGACAGTGTTGTTTTGGCTTACATCCGCGCCGAGCTCGCTGAAAACAATGACATTTTTGAAATTCGCGGACGCTCTGTCCTCAAAGCTCGGAAAACATCCACTCCGTTCTATACCCAAGGGACGGCCAGAATAACATTGTAATCCGCCCTACAGGACAGAACCCGTGGAGTAGTACCTCCGTAATCGTTCCCCAAAGCAGGGCCGTCGAAAAAACTGTTTGTATGATCAAGCCCGCTCATTTGATCTGTTTTTTCTGCGCCCTGCGCACTCTCCCCTAACCCCGATACTATAATTTCTATGCCCCGAATAAATCGTTTTTATCTTCCCCCTGAGCAATGGAGCGACCCCTTTGTCCTTTCCGGCTCAGAGGCTCATCATCTGACAACGGTTCTGCGTACCCCACCAGGCAGCACGATATCTCTGTTTGATGGCCAGGGGCAGGAAGGAATGTTCGAGATCACCTCGTGCACCAAAAAGCAAGTTGAACTCAAAAAACAAACCATATGTCTGCACGAAAAACCACCAACAAGAATCTGGCTGGCCCCAGGCTGGAACAGAGCCACCCGAAGGGGCTGGTTTCTTGAAAAGGCCGTTGAACTTGGAGCGTGGGGAATATTGTTCTGGCAGTCTGATTTTTCTCAGGGTAGAGTCCCCCACGATTCAAAGGATGCATGGACGGGCCAATGCCTTGCAGCGGCCAAACAATGCGCAAACCCCTGGCTACCGGAAATACATACCTATCCAGGCGGCATCAGGGAGCTTATCAAAACGACACAATCATTTGATCGGGTTCTTTTTTTATGGGAAGGAGAGGATAGCAGTGCACTGCTGTCTCCCGAGCACCTGCGCACCCCAGGAGACACTCTGGTTATTCTTGGTCCCGAAGGTGGATTCTCCAGGCACGAAGTCATGACCATCCAGGAAGCAGGATGTACGCCTCTTTCTCTGGGGAACCGAATCCTGCGATGGGAAACAGCCGCCCTGCTCTGTCTCGGTATTGCCTTTTGGGACGCCCAGTGCGCCCCCCATACCTCCCTTTGAACAAGGAGTCTCCATGTATTGTAAAAATTGCGGATTCCATTCCTTTGATCACCTCAAAAATTGCCCTAAATGTGATCACGAATGGGAACAAACACGCAAAGACCTCGGCGTACAGTGGATCGAAGAGACCAAAGGGAATTGGCTGAGAAATGTTGAAAAAACTGAGAATCGTGTTGATGCGGCAGGGAAAAAAACAACGGCCATCCCTGACGACTCGTTTCTGCATGCATCACAAGACGATTTTATGTTCGAAAAAGATTGGCCGATAATCACTTCAAACACCCAGAAACATCCCTTCAGCCAGGAAGAAGAATTTGTCTTTACGGAGGAAGTCCCATCTCCTGCCAGACAAAAGAAAAAGGCTGCAGAATATCCGGCATCTGCCCTCAAACCGGAACCTCGCACCCTGAAGGAGGGAGCTGAAAGGGATTTGCTCATCCCCGGGCTTGAAGAAATGCTTCAGGCTGAAGGAGCAAGGCACCCCCAGCACTCACAACACAAAGAAGATGCCCCAAAAGGTACCGTAGCCTTGGCCGGGAAAAGAGAAAAAGCTGCAACTTCTAAAGCAGATAACAAAACATTTTCCCCGCTACCAATGCCTAAAATGGCCTTGGAAACGAATACTTCATCTGATGCAGTGCACACCAAGAAAGACGCAGAACTTGATATTGTTGAAATAAATCTCGACGATCTGCAACTGTCCTCGGATGAGGCAACAAAGCAGATGGCATCAAAGGCCTCCCCAGAAGATTAGGCTGACAGAGGTTTCTCTCTGTGTGCCCACACATGTCTGCCAACCCATAGGCCAAACCGTTGCGCGTAAAAGAACAATCCTCCCCAAGGTTGCCCCTGGGGAGGATTGTACGGGCATGATGCTGAATCGTTGCAAAATGGTTGTACTTTAGTCGAAGAATTCCTTTTTAGACTTGGCCCCGACTTCTTCCAGACGGTTCAGGGTCCGCTCCAGGGATGCGAACACGTTATCCCGGTTATCTCCTGCGACAACCAGGAGCATTACCTCATCCCCGATTCCAAGAACTTTTCCGGCATTGAATTCAAGCTTAATGTCCACAATGCCTGGTTTCGTCAGCTCTTCATTAATAACCTGCCGGCATTTTTCATCGTCCACGTCGACCTGAAAACCGGTAACCTCCTTGCCGTTGCGTGATAGACGACGGACATATCCTGAATGGGAAAGGACCATACCCACTTCATCAAAACGCGGATGCTGCTTTATCTCCTCTATCAATGATGCCAGTTCCATAGGACTCTCCTTCAACGTTAAAAAATTATGCACCGGTATACATCCCGAACCCGGGATAAAAGTGTCTCCAGTGATTCATAGACCATCCCATAGCCGTATTGAAAAAATGTCAAATTTCCCGGCATACAAGAGACAATCCATGTCTCTCGCATGACAGATCCCCACGTGAATCTCAATTTTTTTATAGGCCTTCACCTGGAGCAAAACTCATTTTCTTCTTGACAAAACTAGAGAATGAAAAATAGCTTACCGGATTTCGGTCGCAAAATACAAACTAAATGTCTGCCTTGGGGATGCATGAGGATTGCCGCCCCCCCCAGGCACAAACGTGCGGCATATATTTTTGCAAGCACCAGGAGGAATATCCACATGACAACTAATTTTTTCGAA
>JAQVZR010000082.1 GCA_028708105.1 Desulfoplanes sp.
CCACATGGGCCAGGATCTGCTTTCGGAGTACTCAATCACCGGGTAGGATGACTTTGATTCCTTTTCTGCAAAAAAAGAGCACCGCCTGTGGCCTTGATCTCGGTTCGTCCTGGTTAAAAACGGTATGTTTTTGCAAGGATAAGCAAGGCCTTACGCTGGAACGGATTGGCCGTTTGGCCTTGCCTTCCCAGAGTAAAGGTGATGTCCGTGCTATGGGGCAGGCCGCTAAGCGGTTGCATACGGCACTGGCTATCAAAGACAAGGTGGTGACTTCGTCTCTGCGGGGGCATGAGGTCATCGTCAAACATATGCAGCTTCCCGTGGTCAAGGATATGCGTGGCGCTGTAGAGCGGGAAGCCAAAGAGCAGATTCCTTTTGACCTTGGTGATTTGTATCTTGATTTTCAGATCGTCAATTCCGGAGATAAGAAGGCTCGCAAGGCTGATGTGATGGTGGTGGCCACCAAAAAAAAGGTGGTTGCAGATCTTGAACAGACCTTGCAGCAGGCCGGGCTTTCCCTCGCCGTGGTGGATGTGGATGCCTTTGCCTTGAGCAATTGTTTCGGATTTAATTATCCTGAACATACCGATCCGGTGTATCTTTTGGACATCGGGGCTTCTCAGAGCATCCTCGGAGTTTATGATCAGGGGCGTCCTTTTTTTTTCAGAGAGATCGGTTTCGGTGGACATCAGATAACCCAGATTATCAGCCGGCAGCTTGACGTGTCACTCTCCGAGGCCGAAGCGCTCAAAATCAAGGGAAGTGAAGGCCTGCAGAAAGAAAAATGTATTGAACTCCAAAGTATTATTAGTGAATCCTGCACAAACTGGTGCAGAGAAATCAAACGGGTCGATCATTTTTATCAGACTTCGACCAATGTCACCTCCCTCCCTTCCCATCTGTATCTATCCGGTGGCGGAAGTCTCCTTCCCGGTGTGCCCGCGTTCCTTGCCAGAGAACTCAAGCTTGAAGTCACGTATCTTGATCCCTGGCGTAAAGCCAACGTAGATTCCAATAATTTTGATCCCTTGTTTGTCAAAGCCATTGGTCCTCAGTTTGTCATTGCTTCCGGGTTGGCGTTACGGAGCTGTGTATGATCAGGATTAACCTCCTCCCGCAAAAAAGACGTGCACGGATTTCACATCTCAAAATTGAGTTTATTTGGGCTGGAGGTATCCTTTTTGTTCTGCTTTGTTGTATGGGAGGGGGATATTATTTTGTTCATTCACAACTTGAGGAATTGACACGGATAAAAGCAGAGCGCGAGAGCCTACAACGCCTGTCCATGGTTACGGCAGGCAAAGTGACCAAACTGAAAAAAGAACTTGAAAACTTGGAAAATAATATCCTGGCCATTAGGAATATTCGTCGCCAGCAGGGATTACCGGTCCGGTATATAGACGAAATAATTACCCGGATGCCAGGAGAAAAGATCTGGCTGGAGGCTTTTTCCCTGGATGGCAACGGGAAAATGGATGTAAAAGGAGTTTCTCTGGATAACCAGGCCTTTGCCAACTATGTCGATGAATTGCGTCGTTCGGAACTGATTAAAAGCGTGGTGACCAGAAGAACGCAGCTGCGCTTGATTCAGGGGCTTGGTCTTGTAGAATTCCAGTGTACCATTTCTGCGCAACCGCCAGCATCCAAGGATTCAGGCGATGAATAAGGATATCCTGACCCAGAAACTTGAAAAAATGACGCAGCTTCAGAGGGTTCTGTTCCTTGTCGGATTCGTGCTGCTTATGGGGGGGGCCTATTGGTATTTTTTGCTGAGCCCGGAGCTTGAAACTGTTATCCTTCTGCACAAGGATATTGACAAAATAGATAAGGAAATCGCAAAATTTCAAAAAATTTCACTGCAGTTGCCGGATCTTGAAAAACGGGTTCTGGCCAAAAAAAACGAATTTTTTCTGGCTCAGCGATTACTGCCCAAGGATGCTCAGGCTCTGGAACGATTACTTGCTTCTTTTGAAATGCTGGGTCAGGAGGTGGGCGTAGGATTCATGTCTTTTGCACCGGGCAATGAAAACCTTCAGAAACTTTACTCCACGCGGAACGTGGATCTGCGTATCCGTGGCGGCTTTCATAATTTGATGCGTTTTTTTGACAAACTTTCCCGGCTGGATAGGCTGGTTCAGTTACAATCATTGCGGCTGCAGCCAACCCCTGCGAACAGTAAAGGATTGGAATCAGAGCTCATTGCGGACAGTTCCCTCGTCGTTTTCAGAGCACTTACCTCCGCCGAGATTGAAGCCAGGACCGCGAGCCAGCATGCCAACCCAAAGAAAAAATAGATGGAGATCACCGGGGATGGATCGCCCGATGCGTGTATCCGAGCATGGCAGAGGTATCTTGTTTGCGACCATTCTGGTTGCTGCATTGTCTTGTTTTGTGATGTCTGTAAGGCAGAGCATTGCAGGTCAACCCGATGATACCGGAATTCAGCCTGTTCCTGATACCAGCAATGCCACGGGCGTCCTTCCCGCATGGATGCAGGCTTCATCGTACAGATATGATCCGACGAACAAGCCAGATCCTTTTATCCCTTTTATTCGAAAAGAAGAACCTCAAAAATTGCGTCCCCTGGAAACTGTTCCACCCCGGCAGCTGGGCCCCTTGGAGAAAATAGATGTCACCCAGCTCCAGGTTATTGGAATTTTATGGTATCCTCAAGGCGATAAGGAAGCGTTGGGCATGGTCCAGTTACCTGACGGGAAGGGATTTGTACTGGAAAAAGGAATGTACCTCGGGAGAAGAAACGGAATCGTTGATAACATCACCCCGGAGGCGATCATCGTCAAGGAGCGAGGTTTGGATATTTTTGGAAAGGAGAAAACCCAGGATGTACGCATCAGGCTCCATTCGGAAAAGAGGGAGGTGGAATGATTACGTTCGGTTCCAATCCACATTTTTTGGGTGTATACCTCTTTCTGGGGATGCTTCTTGTAGGATTGGGAGGCTGTGCTGTATCAAAAGGCCATCAGACTGAAACGGTCACGGCGGCAGCGGTTGCTTCTCCAAAAACTGCAGACGCTCCACGGAAAGAAGTCCCAGACAGTTTGTCTGCCGTCTGGGTGCAGGATGGCAAGACGTTTGTTGCGATCCCCCTTGCCCGTGACACCGAGGTGACCCCTTTTCTTGATGCGAATATTTTAACCCTTTCCTTTGCTCCTGATACCGTTCCTCTGACTACTCCTCTGGAGTCGGCTGGTGTTTTACGCGAGAGTGTGCCCGATTTGGATGCCACGTCAGGAAAAATGATCCGTCTACAGATGGTTTTGAACAGCCCCGTTCAATTTTTACTTACACGTACCTCTCCTGAATCATTACGTATTATCCTTATCCCCAAGGCTGCGCAGAAACTGCCTGCAAAACAAAATAATCGTTCAGATGACATTGCCGGGGTTGATTTTTCGAGAAACAAAATGGGCAATCTGTTTGTCTCGATGAAGGTAGGGGAAGGTGTCGGGTTTGAGCCACGGGATGAACAGCCCGGCCGCATGTCTTTTCTGCTCAAACATGCCCATGTCCCCGCCAGATTTGCCAAACTGTATCGGTTGGACAAGTTTTCGACGTCTATGGATTCTCTGTTGTTGCGTGATGTCCCGGGCGGCTGTCTGATGACTTTTTTGAGCTCTGAACGGATTCCGGTACAGATAGACCGACGGGCCGGGCAACTTGTGCTCCAGTTTATGACCCGGGAGATTGACAGAACGCTGCGCGTACCAGCGGAACAGACGATTGACCCGCTGGCTGGAGAAAACAAAAAATTTCGTAAAACATCCGACAAGGCCGATGCAGACTTGTTGGAGATGAATACACTTTTTCCGGGGATGAAGAAATCCTATGCCGGGCAGAAGATATCCATTGATCTTCAGGATGCCGATGTGGAGCTTGCTCTTCGGCTTATTTCCAAGGTCAGCGGACAGAATTTGATTATTGATAAAGAGGTGTCGGGTACAATTTCATTGTTATTGCAGAATATTCCATGGGATCAGGCTCTGGAAGTGGTTCTTCAACAGGAACATCTTGGTATGGTCATCCAGGGTACGATCATGCGTATATCCACTGCCAAAAAGCTTGAAGCAGAAAGCGATCAACGGCGTCGGGCCAGGGAAGCGGCTCTGCAGGCACGCGAAAGTCTGACCAGCCTTGAACCATTGCAGACAAAGTATCTGCAGATCAACTATAGTACGGCTGCAGAAATTGAACCTAAGATCCGTGAATTCCTTTCCCCTCGAGGGAAAATCAGCCAGGATGCCCGGACCAATATGCTCATTATACGAGATGCCGGGTCGCAGCTTGAAAAAATTGAAGGGGTTGTCGCAAAACTGGATCGTCCTGAACGGCAGGTATTGATTGAGGCCAGAATCGTGTATGCTACGGATAGTTTTCAGCGTAGTCTGGGAATCAGCTGGTCCGGTGACTACTCTCACAGGGAGATAGAGGACACTACTTCGAAGTATCCGAGATCCTTCAATGTTGAGGGCCTATCTTTGCCCGCAGATGTGGGAGGCATAGACGCCGGGGCGCAGATTGCCAAAATCGCCGGTCTTGATCTTTTCAGCCTTGATGCTCAGCTCCGTCTGGGGGAACTCAAAAATATCGCCAAGACCATTTCTTCTCCTCGTGTGGTGACCTTGAACAACAATCGGGCGGAGATCAAACAAGGAACCAAGGTGGCCTCGCAGGCCGAATCGGAGAGTGGGGGTACCACGACAGAATATACGGACGCGATTCTTTCTTTGTCCGTGCAGCCCCAGATTACACCGGATAACAAGCTCATCCTCGACCTGGATATCAGCGACGATGCTCCCGACAGTGGCGACATCTCCACCCGTTCCACCAAAACAAAGATGATCGTCAGCGATAACGAGACCATTGTCATTGGCGGAGTGCAGAATTCCACAGAAAGCAACATGGAGGACCGGGTCCCCGGCCTGGCATCCATTCCCGGGCTGGGTTGGCTTTTCAAAAATCAGAGCACGACAAATGATAAAGAAGAACTGCTTATCTTTATCAGACCTAAAATTCTGGACTAGGTTTTTCCCTGTGTCGATCCTATGTTCTTCGATGGTTCATGGGGAGAGCAGAATCTTGGCCGTGTATCTGCATTCTCTCATCTTTTTATCTTTTGTGCGCTATGCAACTTAAATGTAATGCCTTGCGGGATTTTTCTTCCATCTGGAAAAACGACTTTTTTGGACAGAAGGGTTTTTTGCTCCCGGGCCCGAAGTCTTACACCATGGGTGAGACTCTGCCCGTAGAAGTGCTTGTCATGGGCGAGTCCTGGGGTACCGTGGAGGTTGTTCCGGTCTGGCATAATCTGTATGGGCTGGAGTCCGAACTTCTTCCTCGGGGCATTTTTTTGCGGCTGCTCAAAAGTGATAGGACTTTTGAGCGTAAACTGGCCACGCTTGGATAACCCCGATTTTCGGTAGGCAAGAAACAACCCATGTCCGTCCGGGTGCAGATATGGGCTGTTTCTTGTTGTTTTATTCAACAGTCATAAGGAATCACAATCTATGGCAGCTATGGAAACAAGACGCGTTCGACCTGAATTACGCGATTTCGAGCCCTATGTGGCGGGACGTTCCATTGACGAAATCAAGGCAAAATACAATCTGCATTCGGTCATTAAAATGGCCAGTAATGAAAATCCGCTGGGGACGTCACCCGTCGTTCAGAAGGTTATCCGGGATAACGTGCCCCTGGCCTTCCGTTACGCCCAGGCCGGGAATCCTCTGCTGCGTTCGGCTCTGGCCGGGTACCTGGGAGTGGTGGATGCCGAATGCCTGGTGTGCGGCAACGGATCGGATGAGATCATTGATCTGCTGATACGGGTTCTTGCTCGTCCTGGTAAAGATAATATCGTGGCCTTTGATCCCTGTTTCAGTATTTATAAGGTCCAGGCCAAGCTGTGCGGTGTCGAGTTCCGTCAGGTTGCCTTGGATGACAACTTCCATTTTCCGTGGGATGCACTGTTGGCTAAGGCCGATGAACGGACCAAAATTATCTTTGTGACTAATCCGGACAATCCTTCCGGCTATGCGGTTCCGGTCACGGACCTGGTCGACCTTGCCTCTCGTATTCCCGAGGATGCTCTGCTTGTGGTGGATGAGGCCTATATCGATTTTGCTGATCCCCTGGAAGAGTATTCCATGCTTCCAGTCTTCCGAAAAATGACTAACGTCGTGCTCTTGCGGACCTTTTCCAAGCTGTTCGGGCTGGCGGGTTTGCGTCTGGGATATGGGATCATGCCCCCCTGGCTGGCTGATTACCTGATGCGGAGCCGGTTGCCGTTCAGTGTTAATATTCTGGCTGAAAAGGCGGGGATTGCCGCTGTTCAGGATGAGATATTTATTGCCAAAACCCGGGAAACGGTCCTGCGGGGCAGAAGAGATCTTACTCAAGGCATGCAGGCTGCTGGATGTACAGTATATCCTTCCCAGGCCAATTTTTTGCTGGTCAGGCCACCCATGGACCCGGCAATTATATGTGAGCGTCTGTTGCGTAAAGGGATTATTATCCGCGGTCTAGGCAGTTATGGGCTGGATGCTTTTTTCCGGGTTTCTGTTGGAAATGAAGAGGAAAACAGGATATTTCTGGGGGCCATTACTGAGGTGCTCAATGGGTAGCGATATCTTTGTGGTAACTCTGGACGGCCCGGCTGGCGTGGGCAAGACAACCCTGGCCCGGGGTGTGGCCGCCTATTTTGGAGTCGCTTATCTTGATACCGGTGCCATGTACCGCTGCGTTGCCTGGACCCTGGGGGATCGTTCCTGGGAATGGTCCGGGGAAAAATTAACGGCAGCGTTGGATACATTGACCTTTGCCATGCGGGGGACGGGGGCAGAGACCCGACTCTTGCTGAATAATAAGGAAATCGGAGAGGTTATCCGTACGGAAACAGTGGGATTGTGGGCCTCGCATGTGGCCAGACTGCCCCAGGTACGGGCGTATCTCACGACTGTCCAGCAGTCCCTGGGGCAGCGAGTGCCTCTGGTGGCCGAAGGGCGGGATATGGGGACCGTGGTTTTCCCTGACGCTGCGTATAAATTTTTTCTGGATGCGTCGCCAGCAGTACGGGCCCAAAGAAGATGGCTGCAATTGAAGAATGCCGGTATGGATGAAGATCTGCAGGCATTGACGGAGCAGATGCGGGTTCGTGATGAGCAGGACAGAAACAGGGCCCTTGCCCCGTTGCGCCCGGCAAAAGATGCCCTGGTTATCGATACCGGATCGTTGACCCTAACCGGTGTCCAGCAGAAAATCATTTCGGTTGTCGAAAGACGTTGCCGAGAAAGGTCTGTGCAGGTCCGCTTTGCTTGCGTCCCTATCAAAAAAGCCATCCGGGAG
>JAQVZR010000083.1 GCA_028708105.1 Desulfoplanes sp.
GTGTGCTCTTCCGATCTAACATTCCTCTATGCTTTGGCCCTGTTAATGATTTGGGCCATGAGGTCTGGTCCTGATTTTAGCCGCAAGTTTGTCCTGGCGGCACCGGCTTCGCTGAAGGCCGTCTCGTTGTGGTTGGGATTATTTTCTCTGCTATAGACCAGAAAGGGGACCGGATCTGTCGTGTGGGTTCTGCGAGCGATGGGAGTGAAATGATCGCAGGTAACAACCCATACTGCGTCTTTGGTCCCATAGACGTCAAGGAGGGGGCCCAGAATCCTGGCGTCAAAGTCTTCGATTGCCTGGATTTTTTTCTGTGCATCACCCATGTGACCACATTCATCCGGGGCCTCCACATGGAGATAGACAAAATTTCCGTGATCCAGATAGGCGAGGGCCGCATCCACCTTGCCCTGATAGTTGGTATCCAGAAATCCTGTGGCCCCGGGGATGTCCAGAACATCCATCTGTGCTGCCCGGCCAAGTCCCTTGACCAGGTCAACAGCGGAGATGACAGCGCCGTGCAGGCCAAAGGTTTTTTGGAACGCAGGCAGAAACAGGGGGCTGCCCTGTCCCCAGGGCCAGATGGCGTTGGCCGCGCATTCTTTAGCCCAGGGTTTCATGAGTTCACCGGCTTTGGATATAAGATCTGTAAGCCGACTGCTCTGGGCGTAAGTGGCCATATCCCGGGCAATGGGTTGATCGGTAATGTCGTGGGGAGGGTTTATGACCAGTTTTGCCTCAGATGCGTGTGCGCCCCCTTTTTGGACCAGAAGATGTCTGTACTGGATGCCTGGATAGAACGTAAACGTGTCGTCCCCTAGTTTTTTTTGGAGATGATTGACAATTTGCCGGCCGATAGCGGTGGAAATGTGCCCGGCAGAATAGTCGAGCATGGTGCGGTCATGTTTGTCGGGGGCTGATTGCGTGACCAGGTTGAGTCGCCAGATCAGATCATCGGCTTGGAGATCAAGCCCTTGAGCCGCTGCTTCGATGGGGCCTCTGCCTGTGTGGAATGTTTGCGGGGCATATCCGAGCAGGGCCATGTTGGCCACATCCGAACCCGGGAGCATTCCTTGAGGCACTGTCTGGCAGGTCCCCAATGTCCCGGCTGCGGCCAGCCGGTCCATGTGCGGTGTTTTAGCCGCTTGCAGCGGGGTCTTGTCCCCCAGATCGGCCAGAGGCCAGTCGCCCATACCATCAGCTACGAGAAAGAGTATTTTTTTCATAGGTCAAAGTTGCCTTGTCCCGGCCGAGGCGGATATTCCCGCCCGTCAGCTCCGGGCATGATAGGTTGGAAAGGTGTTTTTACCGGTATATTTTCTGCTCTGCCACCCAAACACAACTACATAATCCGGTAGTGAACCGTCGGGGCCATAATGAATGCACAACGGGCGATTTCATCCATGGCTTTCTGGACGTCCCGCAGCAGTGCCTTGTGGCTTAAAAAGACGATGGACACGCCCTGTTCTGGGGTCGGGGTCTGTTTTTGGATCGCCTGGGCAATACTTATGTCATGCTGTCCCATGATGCCTGCGAGGGCCGAGAGCACTCCGGGTCGATCCTGAACGGTGAAACGGAAATAATGCCCCGACGAGGTGAGCAGAGGGTCAAGGATGTTGGCCGGAGGCAGAACCGGCTCGAGAAATCCGGTATTGTTGGGTGCACATCCTTCTTTACTCAGAGCCATGATGTCCGCAAGAACAGCGCTTCCTGTGGGAAGATCGCCCGCGCCCTGTCCGTAAAGCATAATTGGGCCGACCACATTGCCTTCAAGGAGGATGGCGTTGAACGGGCCGTCAACCTTGGCCAGCATGTGGCTCTTGGCGATGAATGCTGGGAATACTCCGGCCTGCAATTGTTCGTCCCGGCTGGAAACATGGGCCAGCAGTTTGAGCTCGTAGCCGAATTCCCCACCCAAAGTGATGTCCACGGCCTGCACCTTGGAGATACCTTCGACGGCCAGCCTGCTGAAGGGGTAGTCCTGGCCATGGGCCAGACGGATAAGCAGGGTTAATTTGTGGGCGGCATCAATACCTTCGATATCAAAAGTGGGATCGGCCTCTGCGTAGCCCTTGGCCTTGGCCATATTCAGGGCAGTGGAAAAATCCAGTCCCCGGGATGTCATTTCGGAAAGAATGTAGTTGGCAGTCCCGTTGAGGATGCCCAACAGATTCTTGATTCTGTTGCCTGCCATGCTTTCCTTGAGGGTCTGCACAATGGGAATTCCACCGGCAACACTGGCTTCATAGTACAGGCCTGTATTGTGTTTAGACGCCAAGGCAAAAAGTTCCGGCCCCTTTTCTGCAAGCAGAGCCTTGTTGGCTGTGACCACAGACGTTCCCCTTGCAAGAGAACGTGTGATGAGATCGTAGGCCAGGCCTGTGCCTCCGATGAGTTCGACAACGATATCAATATCCGGCGTGTTCAGAAACGTTTCGGGGTCATCAGTAAACAGGGTGTCTGGGTCGGGAATGAAATGCCTTTTTTTGTGAAGGTCGTGTACGAGCACGGTGTGGATGTGCAGGACCTTGCCTAGCCTGCGGCTGATCCATGCGCTGTTTTCGCGGATGGCTTTGGCCAGGCCTGTTCCTACGGTGCCGAATCCGGCTACGCCAAGATTAATGGTTGGCTGGTTCAATAGAGTGTCCTCGTGGACCGTCATGCAGAGATCGTGTTGTGCGTCCTCGGTTTGCGGTCGATGAAAGAGATGTTCACAAAAAATGAATATACCAAAAAACGTTCTACTAATCCAGAAATCAGATTCTGGTAAAAAATATACCCCCAGAGTATTGACGACAGATATCGATTTGGATAGGTACTGTCCTCCGTTCAAGGAGAGGTGGCCGAGTAGGCTGAAGGCGCGCGCCTGCTAAGCGTGTATAGGGGTAATACCTCTATCGAGGGTTCGAATCCCTCCCTCTCCGCCATTATGCCCGGAGGGCTGGCAGAGTTGGTTGATTGCACCGGTCTTGAAAACCGGCATACCTTCACGGGTATCTGGGGTTCGAATCCCTAGCCCTCCGCCATACATTCATGATTATTATATCCCGTACCAGCAATGGACGGGATTTTCTTTTTTCCTCCTTCTTGTTTTTCTTGTTTCATCTCCTGTTTTTGTTTACCAAAGAATGGTTTTCCTCCTGCAATTCGTGTAACAGGGATGTCATGTACGCAGGCAGCCTGGGTTTCGGCATTGCGTCATGTGCAGTGAACGCAGGCCGGGGCGTTTTCCTGTACAATTTTCGTGTCTGTCAGCATCCGTGGGCCCCCAGTGCCCTCGCCGGCAGGCAGCAGAATGTAAACCATAGGGACGAGGTTATGGAAATTATTCCCACACGGTTTCCCGGACTTTGGTTGATTCAGCCAAGGGTTTTTCAGGATAATCGGGGTTTTTTTGTTGAGACATATAATGAGAAAGATTTTATATCTCATGGCATTTATTATGACTTTGTGCAGGATAACCACGCACGGTCTGAACGTAAAGGCGTGTTGCGGGGGCTTCATTTTCAAACGCCGCCGGCTGCTCAGGCCAAGCTGGTGCGGGTTACCCGGGGTGCTGTTTTTGATGTGGTGGTCGATTTTCGCAAAGGCTCTCCCACCTATGGAAAGTGGTACGGAGAGGAACTTTCCGGAAAAAATTTCAGGCAGTTGCTCATACCCAAAGGGTTTGCCCATGGCTATGTAACCCTGGAACCCATGACGGAATTCCAATACAAGGTGGACGCCTTTTATGCGCCGGAGCACGATGCCGGGGTCCTGTGGAACGACCCGACTATTGCGATCCCTTGGCCTGTGGACCAACCCGTGCTTTCTGAAAAGGACCAGGGGCTTCCCCTGATGAAAGATTTCGAATCACCGTTTGTTTATTCGCCTGTATAGAGCATACACCAAGAGATACCTTGGGGGAATGGGAATATGGGTTGTTCTCCAGGTGTGTACTTTGCAGATTCTACTATCTTTAGGGAGGTTTATTGATGGATCAAGCATCCGCGTCGAAGCATTCCTGGGAAAAGTGTCATGCACTCATCCTGGCCGGGGGCTCGGGAACCAGATTGTGGCCTTTGTCACGCACACTGCTCCCCAAACAGCTCCTCTCCTTGAACGGGGAATTTTCTTTGCTCCAACAGACTGTCAAGCGGGTACTTAAGGTGCTTGCCCCCGAACGTATCTGGGTCGTGACCAATGAGGAGCATGTTTTTGAGGTCCGTTCACAGCTCAAGGCTGTGGATGAACGGCTGGATTCCCAGACTTTGAGCGAACCCATGAAACGCAACACCCTGCCGGCCATCATCCTTGGGCTGGACCGGATAGAGGGTAAAGACCCTGATGCCGTAGTAGCGGTGTTTCCGTCGGATCATGAGATCAAAGACGAGGCCAAATGGAAGGATGCCCTGGCTCAGGGTATGGAGTTGGCCTGGGAAGACTATTTTGTCACCTTCGGGGTGACTCCCGATGGTCCGGAAACGGGATACGGGTACATCGAACAAGGGGAGTCTCTGCGTCCTGGTGCGTTCAAGGTGGAACGTTTTGTGGAAAAACCTGATCTGGAACGGGCCATGGAGTTTGTCGCCAGCGGCAGGTATTCATGGAACAGTGGCATGTTCATGTTTGGGGTGCAGCCCTTTATTGATGCTGTCCGAGAGCTACAGCCTGAAATGTATGCCTGGTGGGAAAAACGTGGGCAGCAACCTCTTGAACAGGGGTATGCCGGAATCCGGGACGAGTCGGTGGACTACGGCATCATGGAACAGGCGTCGCGTATCGCTGTCGTGCCTGCGGATTTTGGATGGGATGATCTGGGCAACTGGGAGGCCCTGCACCGTCTCGGTTCCAAGGATGAGAACGGGTGTGTGATCAGTGGAGATGTCCTGCCCCTGGGATGTGAGGACAGCCTTTTATATTCTTCGGGGGGAAAATTGGCGGCTATCGGCGTCAAGAATATGGTTGTTGTGCAAACCCGAGATGCGACCCTGGTTTGTGACATAAACCAGGTTCAGAAGGTTAAGGATGTCGTCGATATTCTGAAAAAAGAAAAGAGTCGTCTGGTCGAAGCCCATCTGACGGTCTACAGGCCGTGGGGAAGTTATACAATTCTTGAAGAAGGACCGTACTATAAAATCAAGCGGCTGGAAGTTCTTCCCGGAGCCAAGCTGAGCAAACAGATGCACCATCATCGCAGCGAGCACTGGGTTGTAGTTGCGGGCACAGCCCGGGTCGAGGTGAATGAAGCGGAGTATCTGCTTACGGAAAATCAGTCCATTGATATCCCCAAAACTTCCACCCATCGTCTGGCTAATCCGGGTCGGGTTCCTGTGGAGATCATCGAAATCCAGACGGGGCCTTATCTGGAAGAGGACGACATCGTTCGTTTTGATGATGTTTATGGGCGGATCAAACCGAAAAGTGCATAAGGATTGTTGTGCAGATTTTTTGCGGAATGTTGGTCAGTTAAGCGGTGCTGCTCCTCGTGAATTTTTTCATAAGCGCTTGACACTCGTTTGGGATGTTCTATAACGTGTGCCCGAATTTTAGCCGGGTAAATGGTGGATGTTTTTTTCAAATCAGTGTCCTTGGATATCAGCAAAAAAAGGATGCGAAATTGGGTATGGAGGTAATGAACGTGCAGAGAAAAAAGAGCTGCATCATGCTGCCCCTTTTAGCAGGGTTCGTGGCGGCAGTGGCGTTGGGGTGGTGGGGTTACCCCAAATTGGTTTTTTCCGAGAAGACGCAACCGATTCGGTTCAGTCACAGTGTGCATGTCTCGGGTCAGGGAATGGATTGTACGGAATGTCATTTTTTCCGGGATGATGGTTCCTATGCCGGTCTGCCGACAACGGAAAAGTGTGCAGAATGCCACGAAGAGGCCGTGGGAGAAGATCCTGCCGAAGCTATGTTCGTTGAAAAATATGTTGCCGAAGGCAAGGAAGTTCCCTGGCTCGTATACCAGAAGCAGCCCGATAACGTATACTTTTCACACAAGGCCCATGAGAATCAGGAATGTACGGATTGTCACATGGATATGTCTGATGTGGACACCCCACAGGCATACTATCACAACAAGCTGACCGGGTATAGCAAACAGACGATGAAGATGTGGCAGTGTGAGCGCTGTCATGCCGAGAACGGCGCCAGTAATGCCTGCTATGTGTGCCATAAATAAAAGAGGATAACGAACTATGGGACTTGATCGCAGAAGTTTTATAGCATTTTTGGCCGGCGGCACAGGCGGGATTCTCTGCACCCCTGTGATCTGGAAGGGGTTGGATGACATCTCCATCTGGAGCCAGAACTGGCCTTGGATTCCAAAATTGAAGTATGGACAGCGGGAGAAAAAGCCCGTGGTCTGCAAATTCGGCTCAGATGCCTATGGCGTCAGGGTTGAGACCGCTGCCGGGCGTCCTTTTGTTGCCCAGGGCAATCCCGACCATCCTTTGAGTAAAGGGGGCATCTGTCCTCTCGGGGCTGCAAGCGTGCAGATGCTGTACAGCCCTTCCCGGGTTAAGGCGCCCATGAAGAAAGTGGGGGACGGTTTTGAGAACATTTCGTGGGATGAAGCTGGAAAGCTTTTGGCTGCGAAAATCAAGGCTGCGGGCAGTGATGTCTGTGCCATGACCGGCGATGAGACCGGAACCACCGCAGATATTCTGGCCGGTTTCCTGGCAGGTCTGGGTTCTGAAGCATGTTTTTTGATGCCCAGTGAGTCTGCTCCTGCCGCACGTGCCTGGGAACTCCTGGGCGGCCAGGGTATGCCCGGCTACGACATTGAACATGCTGATCTGGTCTTGAGTCTGGGTGCGGATATTCACGAATCATGGGGTACCGTTGTCCGTAACGGCAAGGCCATGGCTGCCGATAATGCTGTATATACCTATGTCGGACCTGTCCAGAAAGCCGGAACCAGTATCTCTGCCAAGACCTGGGTTGCCTGTGCACCAGGTACGGAACCCCTCGTTGCTCTGGGGATCGCGGCATATCTTATCAATGCCGGCAAAGGTGTTGGCATGCCCGGCTATGATGCCTTGAAAGAATTTGTCACATTAACCAATCCTCCGTCCCGTGTTGCCCAGGCAACCGGTGTTTCCGAAGCGACCATGAAGCAGCTTGCCGGAGCTCTGTTGCGGGCCCGCAGACCGCTGATTCTCACCGGCTCCGAGTTCGGTCAGGGTGCGGATGCTCTGGGCTGTGCCGCCGGTCTTGTTTTGAACGTACTGCTTGGTCGGGTGAACGCCAAAGGCGGGGTTACGGATATCCCCTTTACGGCAGCTGTTGTGAACAAGGCTCCCGACCGTCGCACCCTGTTAGCCAGAGACGTGGTTG
>JAQVZR010000084.1 GCA_028708105.1 Desulfoplanes sp.
ATACCATTGTCCCTAACGAGGTCCTAAGCGTTGGTGGATAATGGATATTGGTTGTGAGTTGGTCAGTCCAAAATGACCTTACCTTTGAAGAAAAATCTGTTTTTGTTACCTAAAAGGCTCCGGAATATTCCGGAGCCTTTTGGGTTTGTGTTCCCTTCATACAAAAAATGCGTTATCAATAGAGACAAAACCGAATATTGGTTTCTATATGTAATATGTGACATAGAAAAAATGAATACAACGGCCACCTATATGTACAGGAGGTACAAATGTGGGATTATACAGACAAAGTTAAAGAACATTTTCTGCATCCAAAGAATGCAGGGGCCATTGAAAATGCCGACGCCGTAGGTGAGGTCGGAAGTCTGGCCTGCGGGGATGCCCTTAAGCTGTATCTCAAGGTCGATGAAAATGAGCGGATCGTTGAAGCCTCTTTTGAGACCTTCGGGTGTGCCAGTGCCATAGCCTCAAGTTCGGCGTTGACCGAATTAATCAAGGGCAAGACTCTGGAAGAGGCCAAAACCCTTTCCAACAAGGATATTGCCGATTTCCTCGGAGGTCTGCCCCGGCAGAAAATGCATTGCTCGGTCATGGGGCGGGAGGCTCTTGATGCCGCCATTAACAACTATCGGGGCATCGAGACCCCCAAACAGGAGTTGGAAGGTGACGTCCTGTGCCATTGCTTTGGGGTCACCGAAGAAAAAATCCGGCAGGCGATCATGGAAAATGATCTGACAACCGTTGAAGATATCACCAGCTACACCAAAGCCGGTGGCGGATGCGGGGAATGCCTGGATGACATTGCGGAATTGCTGGAAAAGGTTCGGGTCGAAATGAAGCAGAATGGCCCTGTTGAAGAGAAAAAGCGTGCATCTCTGAGTAATGTACAGCGGATGCAGCGGGGGATGAAGGTTCTTGAGGATGAAATCAGGCCCAGTCTGAAGCAGGATGGCGGAGATATCAAACTTGTGGATATTGAGGGCAAGAAGGTTCTGGTTGCCCTGCGCGGGGCCTGTGTTAATTGTCCGGCCAGCAGCGCCACCCTCAAGGGCTTTGTGGAAACCAAACTCCGGGAACTTGTGGAACCCGATATCCTGGTTGAGGAGGTGCGTTCATGAACACTGTCATCTATATGGACAATAATGCCACAACCCGGGTTGATCCTCTGGTTGTTAAAGAAATGCTCCCTGTTCTGGAAACCTGGTACGGGAATCCTTCCAGCATGCATGGATTTGGTGGTCAGGTTGAAAAATATATCCAGCAGGCCAGAGAAAAGGTCGCCGGGCTTATCCAGGCCCAGCCTCGGGAGATTATTTTCACCTCAGGGGGTACGGAAAGCGATAATGCGGCCATCCTTTCGGCTCTCAAGAGTCAGCCTGAAAAACGGCATATTGTGACCACTCGGGTGGAACATCCGGCCGTTTTGAATCTGGTCAAGGGACTTGAGGAGAGCGGATATTCTGTGACTAGGCTTGGCGTGGATCGTCAAGGGTGTCTTGATCTGGAAGAAGTACGCCGAGCCGTGCGCCGGGATACGGCTATTGTGTCTGTCATGGCGGCCAATAACGAAACCGGCGTGCTGTTCCCCCTTAAGGAAATTGCAGCGATAACCAGGGAAAAAGGTGCGTTGTTGCACGCTGACGCTGTACAGATCATGGGGAAGCTTCCTTTTTCCGTCCAGGATATTCCTGTGGATTTTCTTTCTCTGTCCGGACACAAGCTGCACGGTCCCAAGGGGATAGGGGCTCTGTATGTGCGTAAAGGAGTCCGTTTCAGACCTATGGTCATTGGTGGCCATCAGGAAAAGGGACGGAGGGGGGGTACCGAAAATATTCCCGGGATCGTTGGGCTGGGAAAGGCCTGTGAACTGGCAGCCCTGCATTTGGACGAGGAAAATACCCGGGTCAGAGCTCTGCGTGATCGTCTTGAAAAGGGGTTGCTTGCCTCCATCGCGCATACCCGTCTCAACGGGGACAAGGATAACCGATTGCCCAACACCACCAGCATTGCCTTTGAATTTGTGGAAGGCGAGGCCATATTGCTGCTTATGAACGAATTCGGGATCTGTGCCAGTTCTGGATCGGCATGTACTTCCGGGAGTCTTGAGCCTTCTCATGTACTCAGGGCCATGGGCGTGCCCTTCACCTATGCTCACGGGTCTATCCGGTTTAGTCTGAGCCGTTACACCACGGAGGATGAGGTGGATACCGTGCTCCGGGAAACGCCTGGGATTATTGAAAAGCTTCGGATTCTTTCGCCTTTCAAGGAAGACGCCTCGGTTTGTGCCCCGCGGGTCAATGCGTAAGTTCCATGGCCCCAGCCAGGAGGATGTCTGCCTGGTCGATGGACGGGGCTTTGGTGTACGTAAACAAAAAAAGCCGGACCTGTGCGGAGCTATGCTCCCGAACGGTCCGGCTTTTTTACGGTTTGATGTTTGGGTAGGTTATGCGTCCGTCTTGGTTGCTTTTTCCGTGGCGTCCTTGAAGTCCTGTGCAAGAATTTTTTTCAGGGCAGAGGCAAACCCCTCCACCTCTTTGGAACGGAGATTGGTTTCTATTTCTTCTGCTGACTGGATATCGGCAAATCCTTTACCCAGGGCGCAGAGGAGATTCACTGAAACAGCTTTTCCCTTGGATTCGATGATCGATAAGATATTGGAGCTTTTGAACTGCTTTGTGAGATCCGCGGGGAAATGGCCCATGGACAGCAGTTCTTTTTTGGGAAAGAAAAGATATCTGATACTCATGGTCGGGTTGGAGAATGCCTGATTATGAAAGCCTTTACTCAGATCTATGCCCTGTTCTTTGGAGGTTGAGATCATGGCATAGATATCAGCAGCCATGCTCTGGGCGTATGTTTTGTCGTCTTGTCCAGTTCCCACTATGATACGTCCTTGTTGGTTGAGGTTGATATTGGGAAAAACGCTCTCGTTGTGTACTGTGGCATGGTGAGCCGGTGTGCGAACGTAATGGAAAGGCAGATTGGCCTTGATCGATCTCAAGGTCAAGTGGTACAGCATCAAACAGAGACCAGCGCCGGAACATTCATGCTGTTGTCTCTGCAACCGGCATCAGGAAGGAGGGCAAGGCCCATGACGGAAGGATCGTTTTCGCGGGATACCGAATTTTTTTCCGCTGTTCAAAGGCAGGCTGTGGTTACATTTCGTTTTAAAAAGAATTGTTTGCTTCATGCAACCATGTTCGAGGCCAAGGACGCCGTGCTTGGGTATCTCAAGCATATTGCAACCGTTCCCGAAATCAAAGTCGTCATCATCATGGGCAATACTCTGTGTGATGACTGTGAACAATACCAGCAGATCTGTGCCATGATCCGTAGCGGGGAACTGTCCGAGGCCGCTGTTTCACGGCTTTTTCGGGCCGTGGATCAGATCATGCTTGCCCTGGTGAATTCGGATATCCTCTTTGTGGGAGTGATCAGCAACGAAACCGTCCCGCTGCTTCTCGGGATCAGCCTGGCGTGTGACTACAGAATTGCCGGGAGATCCATGCGGGTGCGTAATCTCTATCTTGAGGAAGGCCTGCTTCCCAAGGGAGGATTACCTTTTTTCTTTGGCCGACGCATTGGCAGGAGCAAGGCGCTTGAATGGCTGTTGTTCCATGAACAGATTGATGCTCAAACATGCCTGGATTTGGGCATTGTTGACCGCGTTGTCCCCGACTGTGATCTTGAAGACGAGGCCATGCAGACGGCGCGTCTGATTGCAGCGCGTCCCAGGCCCATTCTTGCCAGGCTTAAAAGACTACTCAACCGATCCCTGCAGGGACTGCCCGAATATTTGGAACAGGAAAATCAGGAACTGGGCTATGTCCTGGAGCAGGGAAATGTGGAAATATAACTTCTATCTTGCCTGGTGGCCCCTTTGGGGTCTTCCCATCCGTAACAAGACGATGTGCTATGACCGGTGCACTCAGCCCTGGCGATGCGTAAATTTGTGACTGTTGTATGCGCGGGGCTATGTATGCGATCCTTACCTAACGACCTGCGGGTATGTCTGCGGGTTGTGACCTGCCTCTATGTTTCGAGTGTGCTGACCAAGCTTAATCCACTTGTCATTTCCTGCAATGCCTCTTCAAAAGCCTGTCTGTTTTCCTGGGGCAGGGAAATATGAAAACAGGCATCCGCGCCATAGTCTTCGGCCACAATAGCCACTTCAAATTCCGAGAGCATACGTTTGAACAGCGTTATGTTGCTGTAATCCAGTACGACCTCCAGGCTGACCGGGGTAATTTTTTCCCGGAGTTCCAGGTTTTCCAAGCCAAGCTGGACCATGCCTGCATAGGCCCGGACCAATCCGCCTGTCCCCAGTTTGATCCCTCCAAAATATCGGGTAACAACCGTGGCCACTTGGCCTACTCCGGAATGCAGAAGTACGTTTAACATGGGCCGGCCTGCAGTTCCGTGGGGTTCTCCGTCATCACTCATGCCCACATACGCAGTGTCCCCAGCTGCTCCGGCCAGGTAGGCCCAACAATGATGGGTGGCATCTGGGAATTCATTCCGGATGGTGTCTACAAAGACGTGAGCTTCTTCGGGGCTTGCCACCGGGCCAAGAGTGACAATAAACCGACTGCGTTTGATCGTATCCTCGACCCGGTGCAAGGGTACTGCTGGAATCATATATCTGGGCATTTTTTTAGATTTTCCTTGGTGGACAATAGATCCTGTGCGGGTATGCAGCAAAAAAAAGGAGAATCCTTGCGTTTTAGAAAATTGTTCCTGTGAAATCGTGCAATGGATCAGCCTCCCAGAATATCTTTCAGTATTGCAAGGTGGGCTTGGGATGCGTTTGGTTGCTGAGCGGAAAGCTCCAGGACGATTTTGCCCAGTTGGGTGTACAATCCGCTCATCTGTGGGTCCCATTGGGCCAGGGCATCTATTTCTCGGGCGACCACCTTGTGATCTCCTCTGGCAATAGGCCCGGTGAGTGCCTTGATCGTATCCGATGCAAGAATATTTTCGACCGTGTTGCGGACGAGAGGAGCCATGATATCTCGGGCGGTTTCCCGATCCAATCCGGCTTTCATATAGCAGCGCAGGCCAATTTCCAACAGCGCGTTTTGATAGTTGCACACGAATACGGACGCCGCATGGTAGATATTTTTATTTTTTGTGTCGATGGGAACAAGCTTGCCGCCTATCTTTTCAAATGCCCGGGTAAGGACCCGGACTGCATCCGGGTCCCCTTCGATGCCACAAAAGGTCCCGGCAAAGGTCTGCACAGAGGTTTGTGTATCGGCAAAACTTTTTATGGGATGGATACTCGCTGTCAGCGCACCGCACTTTTTGACGGGATTGAGTTCTGATGCCGGCAGGGAGCCGCTGAGGTGAAAGACAATAGTTCCCTGTTCAAGGAGTCCTGACCGGGCAAGGCCGTGGGCGCATATTGCTATACAATCATCGGGTACCCCCAGCATGAACAGGTCGGCCTGACCCATCTCTTTCATGTTTTTGACAGGTATTCCGGCCCGGATGAAGTTAACAGCTTGGGAAGCGCTTTCCTTGGAATGGCAGGCCACTTCGCCGATTTCAAAAACGTTTTTTGCGTTCAAAAGGTGACTAATGGGCCTGCCTGCCTGGCCGCATCCTATGATATTTATTCGCTGCATGTTTTCTATCCCTTTACACACGGTATTCATGATTTTTAAGTTTCCATGCATTTGCAACGGAATCCCCTGTGCACAGTGCTGAAGGGGTGGTGTCATCGATTTTCCCACTCTTCTAGACCCCCCTGGCCGGGAGAGCTATCTGTGCCTTTGGGAGGATAACATGCGCAAACCATGGGACACGATCGGCCTTTTCAGATTTCAGCACCTGAGAAATGTTAGTAAAATAGAAATGTACCTATGGGCCGGATACTTTTTTTTATTCCTGTTGTGTCGTTTGAATTTTGATGTACCTGAAGCTTTCCCGTCTGTCCAAATTATATGGGCCCTCTTGGAAAACGCAAAGCCGTTTTTGGGGGTTTTTTCGTTTCCCGGCCAGTTCTTTCTTGACCTGGATGGTGCCCGAGTATATTTACATATCTCTATATCAATATATCTTGATGTATGCACGTTTAACCTCTCGGAATGCCTATGGATGTACTTGCCTGTTGCAAAGCCTTTTCAGATATAACCAGGGCACGGCTGGTCAATGTTCTTTATCATTATGAACTTAATGTAGGAGAGCTCGTCAGTACCATGGGTATGGGACAGTCCCGAATTTCCCGACATCTGAAGATACTGAGCGATTGCGGTCTGCTTATTTCGCATCGTGACGGGTTGTGCATGTTTTACAGGGCCGCTTCCGAAGGGCCTGCCGGAGATTTTTTGCATTGTCTGCTGCCCCTTATGGATCAGGATGAGGCCATCCGGAACGACCTGGTGCAGGCCGCGGAAGTTATCCGTGATCGGGCCAACCGGACCAAACATTTTTTTGATTCCATTGCGGTCAAATGGGACCGTTTGAGCAGTGAAGTTTTTGGATCTATGAATATTGCCCAGGAAATTTTTAACCGGGTGCCCGAATGTGCAACCATTGTGGATCTCGGCTGCGGGTCAGGGAGCCTTCTTGAATACCTGGGCTCCAAGACCCGGCAGATTATCGGAGTGGACTATTCTTCCAAGATGCTTGAACTGGCGGAACAGCGCTGTCCCAAGGGCTGTGATATCAGTCTGCGGATTGGCGAACTGGAACATCTGCCTCTCCGGGACGAGGAAACCGAATTCGGGATCATGTTCATGGTGCTGCATCATATTGTCCATCCCGGAGCAGCCATCTGTGAAGCCGCCCGAATCCTGCGCTCCGGTGGCGGGTTTCTTCTTGTAGAATTCAAGCAGCATACCAATGAATCTATGCGCACCGAATATGGTGACCGCTGGTTGGGATTTGCGGATACGGAGGTGCAAGCCTGGCTGGAGAACGCGGGATTTGCATTGCAGAGTGTGGATTCTTTTCCGGTGAATAAGGGCTTGGTGGTCAATATTTTCCAGGCACGAAAGAAATAGCATCGCGCAGAGGCACCAAGAGAGAAAAACAACATATTTTTTCTAACCAGCAACACACGTTATGTGTCTATACTTACTTTAGGAGTACATCTATGGTACAGCCCCTCGATAGTGAATTGCAGTATAAAGTTGCGGACCTGGCCCTTGCGACGTGGGGTCGTAAGGAGATGAATCTTTCCCAGAAAGAAATGCCCGGGCTCATGGCCCTCCGAAAAAAAT
>JAQVZR010000085.1 GCA_028708105.1 Desulfoplanes sp.
CTACAGTGTTCTCCGGAGTCCATGAAGTCCACGCCGTGGATGCGGCCGGGGTACATCCCCTGCTCCTGGCTCTGGGAAGTGAACGCTATGTCCCCTATGCCAGAGAACGCCAGCCCCAGGAACTCATTACCTGCGGCCTGTCTTTGCTGGGATCAAGCCAGACATCTCTGGCCAAATACGTGATCATTGCGGCCAAAGAAGATAACCCCAGGCTCTCCACCCACGATATTCCCGGATTCTTCCACCATATTCTGGAACGCATGGACCGGACACGGGACCTTCATTTCATTACCCGGACCACTATGGATACCCTGGACTATTCGGGGACCGGGCTGAATCAAGGTTCCAAAGTGCTGTGGACCGTAGCCGGCCCCCAAAAAAACCAGCTAAGTCACGAACTGGCTCCCGATTTGTCCCTCCCTGCGGGATTCAGCACACCCACGGTTTTTGCCCCGGGCATCATGCTTATTCAAGGGCCCAAACACACCCAACCCCGGGGCACCGTTGATCCCGTCATGGAATCCCTCTGTCTGACTCTGACCGACCAAGAAAGTATGTCTGGCTGGCCTCTGCTGGTCGTAACCGACGACGTGTCCTTCACGACCCGCACCTGGGACAATTTTCTCTGGATCACCTTCACCCGTTCGGACCCGGCTACAGACATCTATGGCGTAGGTGCGGATATCCATTGCAAACATTGGGGGTGCACCGGCCCCATGGTCATTGACGCACGCAGCAAGACATTCCATGCTCCCACCCTCGAATCCGATCCGGAGATAGAAAAACGGGTCGACAGCCTGGGTGCACCTAGTGGACCACTGCACGGCATTATCTGACCTATGGAAAAATATATAGAGGGGCCCCCGTCCATACACCTCTGGAATGTCCTGCCGCCTGCGCACTGCATACAGCAGACATTCGCCGATGCAGCCGCATACGGTGCCCCCCGACCTGGAGTCTAATAAATATCCTCTTCCAAGGTCCTGTATTGCATCCACGGAATCTTTGGAGTAGAAAACTTGTCAGTTTTTCATTTTGTCATCAGCCCCTGCGTGCATTGCCCGCAGCCATGGAGACCCAATCATCATGCTCAACAAACAGCGCTTACTCACCCCCGGACCTACCCCCCTACCCGAAGACGTCAGGCTGGCCATGGCCCAGGATATGATCCATCATCGTAAACCCGAATTCAAAAAAATCATGGCCAACGTCCAAGCAGGCCTGCAGCACCTCTTTGGCACCACGCAGCCGGTTCTTTCCCTGACCAGTTCGGGCACCGGAGCCATGACCGCAGCCGTGACCAATATAGTCAAACCAGGGGACACAGTGCTGGTCATTGAGGGAGGTAAATTTGGTGAACGCTGGTCGGATATCGCAAAAAAACATGACCTGGAAATGATCATCCTGCCCGTTGCCTGGGGTAGTGCTGCCAAGGTTATCGATGTTCTGAACAGCCTGGACCGCTGGCAGGAAAAAATCAAAGGTGTCCTGATCCAGGCATCTGAAACTTCCACGGGGGTCCTGCATCTGATCAAGGAAATCGCGGAAATAACCCGCAAACGGGACGTGCTCATGGTCGTAGATGGCATTTCTGCCGTAGGCATCTCCCCCTGCCCCATGGACGAATGGGGCATTGACTGCCTGCTTACCGGTTCCCAAAAAGGATTAATGCTCCCCCCGGGGCTCTCCTTCATTTCTCTGAGCGAACGGGCCTGGGACCAAGTCCGTAAAGTCAAACCTAAAAATTTCTATTTTGATCTGCTCAAGGAACGGGACAAAATTCTGGACGATCAGACACTGTTTACCCCAGCCATTAGTCTTATCGTCGGGCTGGAACAGAGCCTGAAACATTTTGAAGGCGACAAGCTGGAACAAATTTTTCGTAAACAATGGGCCCTGACGGCCATGGCCCGAACAGGTATTACAGCCCTTGGATTGGAACTGCTGGCCATGGAAAATTTTACATGGGGACTCACCTCACTACTCATTCCACCAGGCATCGATGCTTCTGATATTATTGACATTATGGCAAAAGACTATGGAATAGTGGCCGCTGGAGGTCAGGGGCGCATGAAAGGTAAAATGATCCGTCTAGGACACATGGGCCATATTGACTGGAGTGATCTTTTGGCCGGCATCTATGCTCTGCGTCAGGCCTTTGTCGCCTGCGGCGGACACACCGGATGCAAAGATTATATGGAACAGGCCATGAACGCCTATACCCAAACACTTGCTGAAGGCCGACCTGTATAGCTGGAAATCAAAACCAACTCCGCAAATTTCTTTGACAATGCCCCCAAACCCAAGGAGGGACCGTGCCTGAAGAACACAATGCATCCGGCCAAACGGATCAACCAACAGAAATCCCAAAAAAAGATGAACCACACCACGAAGCCGAAAAACGCGTGAAACAAGAATACACAAAGACCTCTCAGGCCAACGACTCAGGATGCATGCCAAAACTTGATTTCTCAACATTTGTCATGTCGCTCAGTTCCACAGTTCTCGTCCATTTGGGCGAAATTCCGGACATCCAAACCGGAATGGCCACACCGAACATTCCCTTGGCCAAGCAGACCATTGATATTTTGACCATGCTTCAGGAAAAAACCCAGGGCAACCTGACAGGGGAAGAAACCCGCCTCATACGCGATCTGCTTTTTGAGTTACGGGTAAAATTCATCCAGCGAAACCCGTAAAGAACAAATCAAACAGCCTGGATACACACGACTGGACACATCTCCTGGCTACGGAGATGCTGCCCATGCGAGAAGATGCTCTACCAATGACGTACCAGGAAGGATGTGCCATACATGATTGAAAAAAAAGCCCTTGTTCTGGGCGGGAAAACCGGATTTCTGGGTCAGGCACTAGCTCAAGTTCTGACGGCCCAGGGCTGGGAAATCATCTGTCCCGGCCGCAACGATCTGGATGTTTTCAACCAGAATGACATGGACAGATATCTCGAAACACATCGCCCCTCCCATATTTTCAATACCATCGGCTATACCCAGGTGGATACAGCCGAAGAAGACCAAAACCAGGCCGCATTGCTCAACAAAACGCTGCCAGTACTCCTGGCACGCTTAGCACGCCAACGTGGTCTTTATTTCATCCATTACAGTACGGATTTTGTCTTTGACGGTAAAAAAACCACCCCGTATCTGATTGAAGATTCCACCTCTCCACTCAATATTTACGGCCAGAGCAAACGGGATGGCGAACAGGGCATTTTGGCCCTTGGCTGGGAAAAAACCCTGATTATCCGTACGGCATGGCTTTTTGGCCCCTTTAAAACCAATTTTGTGGACCGGATCATCGAACTTGCCCAGGAGCGTGATTCTCTGGGCATCGTCCACGATCAGATCGGCAGCCCGACCTTTACGATGGATCTGGCATGCCACACCCTGGAACTGATCAAACGCAATGCCAAAGGCATCTACCATATAACCAACAGCGGACATGCATCGTGGTGCGAACTGGCCGCCGAGGCCATCGCCTGCGCTGGCGTTCCCTGCCACGTCAAAGCCATCGCCTCGAAAGATTATCCCCAGAAGGCCGTCAGACCAGCCTATTCCGTTCTGGATTGTTCAGCTTTCATCCAGAAAACAGGCATCACTCCCCGCCCATGGGTACAAGCACTGCGAGCCTATCTTTTCAATCAGGATCATCCCTGCCACAAAAATCAGCAATGATCCCGTAACAAGCAGGAAGAACAACCTGGCCCCCCCCTGCGTCCCAGGCGAAGTACGCTCCTTGACATGCCTTGACAGTTCCCTAGGTGATGAATAATTTTAGGCGATATATAACATGTCTGCCAGGTGACATATGGACCTTTCTCAACGTGAAATTGACGTCCTGACATCGATTGTCGAGGAATACATTACCACCGCCCGTCCGGTGGGTTCACGTAGTGTCGCCAAAAAATCAACCAGCAAGCTCAGCCCGGCCACTATCCGCACCACCATGGCCGACCTGACGGACAAAGGCCTGCTGGACCAGCCTCATACGTCCGCAGGACGCATTCCAACCATAAAAGGATTGCGTTTTTATCTGGATACCATTTTACAGATAGCACCTCTTTCCGGTCATGAGATGGACTCCATTTCCGTCGATCTTGAACATGCCGGTTCTGACCCCTCTGATATTTTCCGCCATACATCCAAGGTGCTGTCCACCCTCTCCAAACAGGCATGCCTTGTACTCGGTCCCAGCCAGGGTTCCGTTCAATGGAAACACATCGACTTCGTTCTCCTGACTCCTGGAAAAATCATGTCCATCCTTGTTCTGCAAGGAGGTATTGTCCAGAACAAGATCATTGACGTGGACACAAAAATCACCACGGACGATCTGGTCAAATACAGCAATTTTTTGAACAGCCATTTTCAAGGACAATCCATCCATAGCGTCCGGAAAAAGATTCTGACCGAGATGCAATTGGCTAGAGAAGTCTTTGACGCTCTGTACCAAAAGGCCCTGCACCTGGCTCATAAGACCTGCTTTACAGATACACAGCGAGAAATCTTTGTGGAAGGGGCAAGCAACCTGCTTTCCCAACCCGATTTCACTGATCTGGAAGCCATGCGGGATATTTTTAGACTGCTCGAAGAACGCTCCAGACTTTTAGGCCTTGTGGACAAGATCTTTGATGAACAGAATTCACGGATTATTCTCGGCCAGGAAGAAGACTGCCATGACCTTGATGATTGCTGCCTGGTCTCTTCACCGTATACCGTTTCTGATGGCACCGGAGGGATGATCACCATCATTGGCCCCATCCGTATGAACTACGCCAAAATCATTCCAATGGTTGACTTTACCGCACAGATACTTAGTCAAATGTTGCAGTCGCGTTTCTAGCCCTTTTCCTTGGGCGCACGAACCATGTCCCACGACAACCCGATACGCAGGCATTGCACGGTCTTCGCAAGAACGTGCGATGCGTTAAGATATGGCTGACCAAATATTTTTACCAGCCCACCTATTTAAGGAGTTTAGAACATGGAAAAAATAAAACAAGATATTCCTTCCCCGGAGAACAGCCCCGCAGACCCAGCCCTTGAAAAAGAAGAGCCCCTTCAGGATCTTCCGGAAGATATCCAGGAAAACCAAGAGCCTACGCTCGAAGAAAAAGTTGAACAGCTTACTCTTGAACTTGAAAAACAAAAAAAAGAAACCCTGCGTATTCTTGCCGATTCAGAAAATCTCAAAAAACGACTCCTCAGAGAAAAAAATGATTTCTGCCAATTTGCCACCAGTGCCATCATTGAGAGCATCCTGCCGGTCATGGATAATCTTGAACTGGCCCTGCAGCACGGCAAAGAGGAGCAAGGATGCAAAAATCTTATCGTTGGTGTCGAAATGACCCTGAATATCTTCAGGGAAGCTCTGAAAAAGCAGGGGCTGACCATTATCGGACCGGGGGATCAGGGCAAACCCTTTGATCCCGCAGTGCACGAAGCCATGGCCCAGACACCGGACGCAACCATGGACGAAGGATGCGTCAGTCAAGTTATGCAGGCTGGATACAAACTGCACAACCGATTACTCCGCCCGGCAAAAGTCCTTGTGAGCAGTTCATGCCCACCTGAGAGTAAATAACAACAGACAATGACCTGTCAAAATATGTTGTGACATAGAGATCCCAGGGCGGTACGGGATGCCATCCCGACCGAAATGATCCAGCACATCAGACACAGTAAAATTTCCAGTCTGTGATCATTTTTATCTGCTTCCCCCTTTACAACGTGTTTAGGTGCATTATGATTCATTCCGAGCGTGAATATCCGCAACGGAATGCATTGTTAGAACATTGTGAACAGGAACCACCGGACGCAACGCCGTGGGATCACCCAAAACCTGCACAATCAGCATACTGCGCCGGCCTTACCTCCGGCATCACGGAACAACCACTTTTTTTGCACCACTTTTTGTAAGGAGAATAGTATGGGAAAAATTATCGGAATAGATCTTGGAACCACAAATAGTTGTGTCTATGTCATGGAAGGCAAAGACGCAAAATGCATCACCAACCCCGAGGGTGGCCGCACCACCCCATCCATCGTGGCCTTTACAGAAAAGGAACGATTGGTCGGTGAAATTGCCAAGCGTCAATCCGTCACCAATCCGGGAAAAACCATCTTTGCGGTTAAACGTCTCATGGGCAGAAAGTTTGATGATCCGCAAATCAAGGCATGGGCAAAGCGAAGCCCCTACAAAATAGTTTCCGGCCCCAATGGCGACGCCTATATCCAAATTGATGATAAAAAATACAGCCCTGCAGAAATTTCAGCCATTATTCTGCAAAAACTAAAAAAAGATGCTGAAGCCTACCTTGGCGAAACCGTGACCGAAGCGGTCATCACCGTTCCTGCATACTTTAATGACAGCCAGCGGCAGGCCACCAAGGATGCAGGGCGCATTGCAGGTCTTGAGGTCAAACGGATCATCAACGAGCCCACCGCCGCATCCCTGTCCTACGGCGCAGAAAAAAAGGCCAACGAAAAAATAGCTGTCTTTGATCTGGGCGGTGGAACCTTTGATATTTCTACCTTGGAAGTAGGCGACAACGTTGTTGAAGTACGCTCTACCAACGGAGATACCTTCCTGGGTGGTGAAGATTTTGATGATATCATCATTACGTACCTGGTGGACGAATTCAAAAAAGAAAACGGTATTGATCTAAGCAAAGATAAAATGGCTCTGCAGCGCCTCAAGGAAGCAGGAGAAAAGGGTAAAAAGGAACTGTCCTCCTCCATGGAAACAGACATCAACCTGCCTTTTATCACTGCCGACCAGAACGGTCCCAAGCATCTGAATATCAAGCTGACTCGGGCCAAACTGGAAACCATGTGCCACGACCTGGTGGCCAGAGTTGAAGGCCCATGCCGCAAAGCCCTGGCCGATGCAGGCCTCAAAGCTTCGGATATCAATGAAGTCCTGCTGGTCGGTGGTCAGACCAGGATGCCTCTTGTGCAGGCCAAAGTTGCGTCTATCTTTGGGAAAGAACCCAATAAGAGCGTCAACCCTGATGAAGTCGTGGCTATGGGTGCAGCTATCCAGGGCGGAATCCTCACAGGTGACGTCAAGGATGTCCTGCTGCTGGACGTCACTCCTTTGTCCCTGGGGATTGAAACCCTGGGCGGAGTATTCACCAAACTTATCGAACGCAACACTACCATTCCCACCCGCAAG